>JAHEMS010000305.1 GCA_024643595.1 Bacteroidota bacterium | reverse complement strand
TATTTACTATGTCGCTTTATTTGAAAAAATTAAGAATACTCCATGCCAGCTAATTTTAAAAAATCGGATTAGAATTCGTAACCGTATGAAAATTTCTATTCTCGCCTACTCCTACCTGAAACATCAACTTAACCTGCTGTAGTATGGAACAGGTTATTTTAGTGGATGAAAATGATATTGAAATTGGTACGATGGAAAAAATGGAGGCTCATCAAAAAGGCTTATTACACCGGGCATTTTCGGTTCTTATTTTCAATTCGAAAGGGGAAATGTTACTGCAACAACGTTCGGTGGAAAAATATCACAGCGGTGGATTATGGACAAATGCATGTTGCAGCCACCCCCGACCTGGAGAATCAATTGAGGATGCGGGAAAGAGAAAGTTATATCAGGAAATGGGCTTCACCTGCAATCTTAATTACTCTCACAAGTTTATTTATAGAGTTGAATTTGATAATCAACTTACCGAACATGAATGGGATCATGTTCTTATAGGATTCTATGATGAGGTGCCCAATATTAATCTTAATGAAGCAAAATCATGGAAATATGAGTCCCTCCAAGCTATAAGAAGTGATGCTATTCAAAATCCTGATAAATATACCAGTTGGTTCAAAATCATCCTCAGCCATCCTGAATTATTGAAACGACAGCTATTGAATGAATTATAACGGTAGTTGAAATATAAATTCAGTTTCTTCGCCCTCTTTTGAGGCTACCCACATGGTACCTCCATGTCCTTTTGTAATAATATCATAACTTAATGATAAACCTAATCCAGTGCCTTGCCCAGTTGGTTTAGTCGTGAAGAAGGGCTGGAATATTTTCTTCAAGATATTTTCCGGAATGCCACTACCGTTGTCCCTAACTTTAATTTCAATCTTATCACCAAGATTCCTGGTGCTAACCATTACCCTGGGATCATATGCCGCTTCAAAAGTATTATTTTCACTTTCTAACTTCCTCTTTTCATTTACTGCATAAAATGAATTATTTATTAAATTCAAAATCACCCTGCTAATATCCTGCGGCACAACATTAATTGGAGGAAGATCCGGATCAAGATCACTCTCAAACTTTGCACTAAAATTTTTATCCTTGGCCCGAAGACCATGATAAGCTAACCTTAGATATTCATCGCATAATACATTGATATCGGTTAGCTCTTTAATCGCTGAGCTGCTTCTTGAATGTTGCAGCATCCCCTTAACAATTGCATCGGCTCGTTTGCCATGATGGTTGATTTTATCTTCATTGAAGGCGATATCTTTTGCTATGGCTTTGACTTCTACCAGATTGCCTTTCTCCATTTCTGCCTTCATCTCCTCAATTAACTCTTTATTCAATTCAGAAAAATTATTAACAAAATTTAATGGGTTCTGAATTTCATGGGCAATGCCTGCGGTAAGTTCGCCAAGGCTCGCCATCTTCTCTGATTGAATAAGCTGTTCCTGCGCCTGTTTTAAATCTGAAAGAGTTTTATCGACTTGATTTTTTGCCGTCTCCAACTTATTGAAATCTTCATATCGAGCATATGCGGTTGAAAATGCCTCCGCTACAAATTTCAAAAGACTAATTTCATCGCCGCTAAGGGGTGAAATACTCCCGACATATAGCATGCCTTGCAAAAAAGGGATAAAGTGTAAATTCAGGTTTTCAGGTGGGTGATTCTTTTGGTGATGGGCTTCAGAAGAGGCTGGAGACATATCAGACACAGAACTCCAGAATTGGGCAAAATCTTTTGCCTTCCAATGCTCTGTATAAATCTCATTTTTTAACCAATGCTTACGCGTATGCTGAGCCAAGCCAGCCATACTGTACGGCAAATGAATTACCGCAATTGCTCTGCCTTCTGGTGTGGATAAGAAGGTATGAATGATTTGTTTCTCCTCATCCATTATAAATACGCCACAGCGAATGAATGGGACACCCAGTGTGTTGAGTTCATTCCAAATTAGTGGGGTTATCTTTTCAAGATCATGTGTGGTTCGCATTGAAGCTATCTCTGCTCGAACTCGGTCCAAAGAAGCTTGCCTAATTGCATCTCGCGCATTCGCTTCAGCATGGGTTAAATCCTGATATCGCTTATACGTAAGACTAAAAACCGAAGTAAATCTGCGGTATATCTTTAATTCGTCTTCGGATAATTCTTTTTCGGTCCACGCAAAAACTCCTCCTTCTTGAAAATAAAAGAAGTAACCATACTGAACTTCATATTCAGGATAATCCGGATAAACTATGTTCGGCCTTACCAATTGATAATAATTCTTTATTTCATTCCCACGCAAAACCGGATGATACTCTTGCTGTAGCATCCAATGAGAATAAATGCCTTCCAGTACAGGGTGTCCTACTAATTTGATTCTACTGATTACTTCAACAGCATCACCTGTTTCAGATGTATTCATTGTAGAAAACTCGGCCACCTGAGTTATCGGATCCACCAGACCCACACCGCACCGCGTTGGTACTACACTTAACGATTCCAATTCACGATAGAAAACACCAATTGTTGCAGCTAAATCTTCAGACCTGCTCATTGAGGTAGCCTTTCCGCGAACACGTTCAAGGGCAGCTTCAATTTTTGCTTCACGAGCGCGTTCTTCCGCATTTTTCAAATCAAGAAACCGGGTATACGTCCCATCGAAAACCATGGCGAATCGCTCTAACAAATAAAGGGTTTCAGAAGACATTTCTTCCAGTGTAGCTATACCCAAACATCCTTTGGAAAAAAAGGCAAAATGATTCACTACCTGCTTTACTGATTCGCGACCAGTTAATGGGATACCTATGCTTGTTAAAAACTGATTATACTCGATCAGGTCTGCTCCTTGCAATACAACAACTAACGATTTCTGATGTGCTTGCCACGCCTTATACAATTTATTAAATACCAACAATTGATCGATATTTACTTTTGTTTCACGATTGCGTGAAGAACCACCCCATTCCGTCAACCAAATTTCAATAACAGACTCTTCGGCATTAACGATACTAATAAAAAAACGCCCTGGTGAACCTCCCAGTTCTTTAAATTGGTCAAATAAAATATGGGCGGTCTCTGATAATTCATCACTATAATGCATTGCCATTGTCCTTGTACGCACTCTTTCCAATGAGGCTTCAATGTTCGCCTCTCGGGTTTGAATGGCAGCCATCGACAAATCCTGGTAGCGTTGATACGAAAGAATGAAAACATTTCTAAATCGATCCAGAATTTCAATTTGTTCATCACCCAATTGTTTAAAAGCAGAAATGCTCAGCGCACCATGACCTATGGAATAAGAATAATAGTAAAGTTCTTTAGCATCGCGTAGTTTGGAATCAGGCGCAAAACCGATTTCATGACGGTATGCCTTCCAGGCATCCATTTCATTTTCGGGAATGATCATCTCAACAAAAGCATCTTTTGATTTTTTTAACTCGTCCATCCAAGATTTGATTTTCGGATGGGCATTATAGCTTACTTCAAACGTGCCCGTAGTGCCATAATCAGAATATTGATAACTGACAATGCTTTCTTTCTTAACCTGGTTGAGAACTATTTCACAATTTCGCAAGTCTGTAAAGTCAAGAGAATTCAGCGCTTGAAAAATTATTTCACTAACTGCCAACAATTCATCGGGTTTTCTCATGCTCATCGCCACAGTTCGAACTCTTTCCAGCGAAGTCTCCAATTTAGCTTCCCTGGTTTGCTCTTCTGCCTTTTGTAAATCAAGAAAGCGCAAATAAATCAAGCCAAACATCTGGGTAAACCGAATCATGATGGTACACTCTTCTTCCGTGAGTAGTTGTTTGGTAACTACGTTGATAGCACCTTTAGTAAAAAAGAATGAATAGAAATATTCGCTTTCGTTATACTTATGTTGTGGAGGAAGCGAAAGGTAAGTAGACATAGTCTGATAGTAGTGCTTGACTTTATCGCCGGCTAGCTTGGTAATCGCGTATGGTTTATTCTGCTGTCTTGCTGGAATGATATTTTCAAATACCGGATGAATATGAAGATTGAAATAATCAAGTATTTTAATCACTTCATCACTTTCTGAAAAAGTAGTGAGCCAAAGCTCCATGGCGTCATTGGCTTCATCAAAAATTCCAACCCCCGTGCGTAGCGCATTTATACCCAACTCTTTTAATTCGTGAAACAGAACCGCTGATGTTCCAGATAACTCAGCGCTACCACGCATGTTCATGGTTCGCGTTCTGACTTTTTCCAGAGCCGACTCAATTTCAAGGGCTCGGTTCGCTTGCAGCAGTTCGTAATTTTTCTGAGTCAGCTCTTTTTTTAGACGGGCATTTTTTTCTTTGAGTCGTTTCTCCTGATCCTTATCCATGCGAGGCTATTCCGTTCATATTGCTATTCCTTAAATATTTGAACTACGTAGCCCATTTGGACTTATTGCTGCAGGCCACATATAAAGAAGGTAACCTTACTTGTTGATCCCTGTTCAGTTTACTCTGCGGTTAAAGGTTCAATGATATTCGCAATTTGAGTAATACTGTTGGCCGGAAATCCTCCCATTCGGGCATGTTCTCGAATCAATTCTTCGCTGGGAGCTATGTAGATGCAATAAATCTTATCACCCGCTACATAGCTATGAATCCATTGAATATCAGTGCCTAATATGCATAATACTTCTTTTGACTTTTGAGATATGCTTTTCAACTTTTCAGCTGAAAGGTTACCTGCTCCTGGGATTTGACGTTCGATGATAAATTTTGGCATATTCTTTTAAGATTAAATTTAAACTATATATAGTACCTAATTAATAGAGACTTCTATCGTATTCCCTTTAGCAAGTGTTTGATAAACTACACAAAATCGTTCCGTTAATTTAATCAATGTTGAAATTTTATCAGTTGGTTCATTGGTTTGTAAATTAAATTGAAGCCGAATTGCTTTAAAACCAACCGGTGCATTCCGGTCAACAGATAATGTGCCCCGGAAATCCAAATCACCTTCAACAATAACAGTTGCATCCTGTAAATCAAACTCAATGGCCGTAGCCACAGCTTTGAGGGTAACGCCAGCGCAAGCCGCCAAGGCCTCCAATAACATATCACCCGAACAAGCAGAAAGCCCATCACCACCAGTAGCGGGGTGCAAACCTGCTTCCGTTAACGTTTTTCCTGTTTCAATTTTGCAGGTAATTCCTTCA
>JAHEMS010000304.1 GCA_024643595.1 Bacteroidota bacterium | reverse complement strand
TTCCGAACGGATTGTTTTTGTAATTTACAGTAAGTACAGCAAAAATAAAATAACTTTGTACTAAACATAAGTCTCGCACTATGCGAATAACCTGCATTCTCAGTTTCCTTATTTTACTTTACACCACGTGCTATGGGCAAGTGGTTCCGGATACCTATTACGATAAGATTGAGGGAATAATAGCAACAAATTGTATGCCTTGCCATCGCCCCGGAGGATCAGCTCCCTTTAGCCTTACAACTTATGATGATATTGCTAAGCGAGCAGATTTTATCGGATATGTAACAAAATCTGGATACATGCCCCCTTGGCGTGCAGACCGATCATTTCAAGAGTACAAAAACGAAAGAGGATTAACAGCCGATGAAATTAACAGTATTCAAAATTGGATAAAAAATAAAATGCCGAAAGGGTCAAAACCCCGGAAAAAAAACGACCCTATTGCTTTAGTAGAAAATGAAAAACCTGACTTGATCTTAAAGATGAAAGATTCGTATTCCATTCCAACAGACGGAGTGGATGACTATCGTTTTTTTAATGTTCCAACAAATCTTAATGAAGAAAAATACCTTCGTAAAATTGAATTTGTTCCTGAAAATAAAAAATTAGTGCATCACAGTAGATTGATGACGGATACAAGTCACATGGTCAGGGATATTAACGGAATGTCAGCAAACGATCCTGGTATTAATAAATTTGAAAAATATCCACCCATCGATAAATTTCTTTATGGATGGGTTCCCGGAAACTCAGCCATTGAATTTCCGAAAGGAACCGGTAAAAGATTATTTAAAGAAACAGATCTTATCCTTAATATTCATTATGCCCCGAATTCTAAAAAAAATCAAAGCGATCAATCACAGGTAAACTTATACTTTACAGATAAAAAAACAGAACGTGAAGTATACAGTCTTGCCATCGCAGAGGACAACATCTCTAATCCTCCTTTTTTAATAAAAGCCAATGAGGTCAAAACGTTCTATTCAAGTTTTGGCCCCATTCCAATCGACATTTCAGCAATCGGGGTATTACCGCATATGCATTATATTGGGAAATCGTTTCGTGCATTTGCGGTAACACCAGATGGTGATGCGATCAATTTAATTAAGATCGATGACTGGGACTTTCGCTGGCAAGAAACTTATTTATTTAAGACTTTTCAATTCATTCCAAAAAACTCCGTAATTCTATTTGAGGCAACTTTCGATAACACCATTGATAATCCGGAGAATCCAAATTCACCACCAAAAGATATCACGTATGGATGGAATACAACAAGTGAAATGATGGACTTGGTGGTGTACTATTTAGTCTATCAAGAGGGAGACAAAAACAGAGTTAACGAATAAGCCTAATTTTTACTAACCGTATTACAATATTCAATAAACAAAATTAAATCACCTTCGTTGTTGAATTTAATTTTTTTCTCTTTTACGAAAGATTCTAACACTGCTTGATTTTTAGGCGATATCGCTTTTATATCTTTTTTAGACTTAAGCCGTGCTAAAGTATTATTGACAGAATAATAATACACCTCTTCTTTAACAATCCTCGAATCTTTATTTCCTACATCCAACGCTTGATTATACGTGGGCTTTTTAATATTCAAGTTCATGCGTTTTAATAATGCAATTTCATTATCAACCAAGATCTCTACAAATCCCGTTAATGGAACGCCACTTTGTTTAAATTTATTTGCATTGACTAAAAATCTTGCCTTTGAAAAAAGGGAATCCTGCCATACGACACTAACGACTTTACTGCCCGGAATAATCTTTATTCCATCTTTTAAAAGAAATTCGAGCTCATCATTATAAATATCATACCGCACATAGTTTCCTTCAACCAATTCTTTACCTCCCTTTAATTCAACGGAAGAAATTCCCCAGTGTACATCCCAATACGGATCACCCAGGACTTTAGTTGATGTACTTGGCCCCATCCCGTATAGCCCTGTGGTGTTAAGATTTCCATTTCCTTCGCTCAACTGATTCATGGTGTTGTTTGCACGTATTGAACGAAGTGCTTGGTCGCTTTCCTGAGCGCTTACACAAAGGCCGCCAAAACTTAGCAACACACTAAAAATATATAATTTCGTATTCCTCATGATTACCGCAACACTAAAGTATCTCTCTCAATATAGCAACAAAATAAATCACTTCAAATAAGAACTTCTGGCACACACCCTATTCTTACACCGTAGGGTTGTTCTACTAGTTACTATGTTGCGTTACTGTACGCGCAATAATTTCACTTAACAACTCCTCCTGCGGTCTTCGCCTATTGCGCTCATCATCATTCGCTTGAAGTTGCACCTGATTTATAATCTCCTGATTTTTTATCGAAAATGTATCAATCTCTGCAGTGGTAAATGATTGATAGTCCACTTTACTTTCTAACGAATATCCGAAGTACTCAAGGGTTTTTCCTGCTACAGATTCAAATATCCAAATCTCTTCTTCTGTAAGTTCCTTTTTAAATTTATTACTATTCGTCTTAATGATGGGCTGTGTCAAATTTCTCCACATATCACCTGAACTCGCTGTAATTTGAGATTCATGCGAATGAAAATAATCCAATATCTCTGGCCGAAAAGGGATTTCTATTTTTTCACAAATACTTCGTAGCTCTTTTTCTGGATTTGCAATCAATTCCTCATAACACACCATTGCATATCTTTCTTTAGGCAATGTGTTAATCAATTGAATTGCAAGCGCTTGCTCCTTTCTCCATTTATCAGCTAAATGATAAATATGTTTCGGTCCTACAATAGCCTTTTTAAAGGAAAGGGCAACATCTCTTCCGTCTCGATACAAATAAATGTAAAAGGGTCTTAAACCATGTTCCTCAATGGCAGCAGCATAATACACATTCTCCATACTTTTACAACACCAAATGGATGCCTTGTCAACAACAGCTTTTTGTTCATATATCGTTGAGAACAAATCCACTAACGTATTTCTTCTACATTCTTTACAAATTTTTTCGGGATCAAGATTAACATGCTCCCAAGGAACAGGATTTTTTTTTACCCAATCACAGACATCCACTGTCAATTGATAAAAATTTGATTTAATTTCTAAGTCTCCGTAGTGATGAAGAATTGGATAAAACGTTTTAAGAATGTGGGGAGGATGCGGGGCTGATATTTCAGGCTCCTGGTTTAACATTACCCTGAGTAAATTTGAACCTGAACGCTGGGTACCGACAAATTGAATATATTTCAAAACTTACAATTTAATTTTTTTAGTAAACCCAATAACTATTGGACTCCCTCAAAAGGATTTTTCAAATAATAGGCTCGATAAGAAGGATGACTAAGATCTACTCTCCAAAGTATTTCAGCACGTTCATTTACTATGGCAATAGTTCCTTTATTACTAGAGTTGCATACAAGGTATTTACCTTCTTCTATCATTTCCGCACTGCACATTTTGGAAGCAGACAATTCCGTTGGTAGAGAAATGTGCGTGCTAATATTGGCGTTCATAGCCTTATCATCCAAGCGGAAAGAAAGAACTCTTGAATTTGGTCTCTCCTTATTTCCATTATCAAACAAGACAAGCTCACCTAACGTATTGAAATAAATACTATGCTGGGCGATGAAGTAATTATTCATATCCATATTAAAATCCCCATCCTTTCCAAGCTTCCAAATGACAGCGCCATCTTCTGAATTAACTTTCCATATTTGATCAAAATCTCTAAAAGAAATTAAATAATGACCATCCGTGTCAATGGTCAAACTATTAGCATGCCCTAAACTTTGTTTCGGATTATAAGTTCCTTTAAACTCGACAATAGGATCATACACATCAAGTAAATTCCATTCCCATAGTTTTTTTCCTTTTTTATCGAAACGAATAATACCATCAGCCCTAATGTATTGATCTTCATTACCGCCAATCTTTCGTAAATCCATCTTCATTGAATCTAATGTCAAAGCAACAACCTCATCTTGGTCATTGAATATTACCTCATGATGAATTGAATTCCCTACGCCTATTTTTCCCAAATCAATATCGAGAATTTTATTATTATAAATATCGTACTCTACAATACGCGCTGTATCATAACCCGACAGTAATGTATTCTTTTGAGTCCAAATAAAAGACCTGCGAACAATGGTATCGTAGGCATTGTACCAAACAATATCTCCCTCCTTATCAATTAAAACATCAGCACTGAATTCACTTAACATTCTAACTAAAACGTACCCATCAAATTGAGCACTGTCTATTAGCACTTTTTCCACCTTTAGCATTTCAGCCGGTAATGCACTCGTCATAAAACTGAATTCTTCGCTAGTACTATTCACACTGATGTTGCGAACGACATAATTGTACTTTGTTGAAGGCTTCAAATTAAAGAGCGTAAGAGAATGGTTTTGTCCATTTGACACCTTCGAGCGTTGTCTCCGATTCGAATTATCATCTGGCCAATATTCAATATACACATCCCCTACTTTACTAGTTTTGAATGTAATGGTAGGAAGTAGCGCATTATCATTTTTAAAACTTAACTCCGGCAATATTTTATCATACTGAGAGCAACCCGAAAAAAAGAGAACAAAAGAAAAAAGTATAGGTAGTGAGTTTTTCATCTGATTAATTCAGTGTCAAATTTAATTAAAATTATCTCGCTTCACCCTAAATCAAATGAACCAAATAACCTGCTATCCCCCCAAGAATTACTGCGAAAACCGGGCTAAGTTTATATTTTTGGAGTACCAGAAAGGCAAGCAAAATAAGCGGAATAATATAGGCCTTATTATCATACGTATTATTCGATAAGGCTAGAGAAAAAGCCGAATATATTATTAAGCCTACAATTGCAGGTTTCACCCCCCTAAGCGCAGAAACGATACTATGGTTTTTGCTTATTTGTGAATAAAATTTTGACGCTAAAATCATGAGTAAAGAAGAAGGTAAAAAAATACCCAAAGCGGCAAATATTGACCCCATTACCCCATTCACTTTATACCCAAAAAATACAGCACTAATTAAAATTGGCCCCGGTGTTACCTGACCAAGCGAAATTCCTAAAAAAAATTCACTTGTATTAACCCATTGCAACTGCTCGACTAGCAACACATTTAAAACCGGTATCATCACATATCCACCTCCGAAAAGCGTTAAACTAGCAGTTGCAAAATTATGG
>JAHEMS010000303.1 GCA_024643595.1 Bacteroidota bacterium | reverse complement strand
AAGTGAAGTACTCTACTTTTTTAGGAAACAATCGCAGCCAGAAACCATATTGATAATAGGCCGACTCAACTGACTTCACTTGTTTCACTTGTTCCAAGTCGATCACCACTTCCAGGTTTTGCCCTGAGAAACTGAGCCAGTTGTAATCATAGTCATGACTACCACGAATGCCATCTGTGAGCATTTTATCACTGCCAATCTTTAGTTTTGATGCATCCGGACTGATGAAAGTCACCTTCTTCCCATACGCAAGATGTTCATTCATGCCCTGCGAAAACATGCGATACATAGCAGCGCGATATTCATCAGGCGTGGTGCTCCACTCTTTTACCTTAGTTACTCCTTCCCGCACCAACAGGTCTACAAACGGATCAATCTTAGCCCGGAATTTTGGCTGCGCCTGCCATTTGCCATCTACTTTTGTAAACACACCACGCTCACCATAATAAGTTTTCTTTGCTTGTTCCAGAATGGCAAACTCCAACGGTTGACGGGCAATTCTTACTCGCTCCAATAATAGAGCAGAATCAGCAACCAGTTTTTCCGCTTCATCAAACAATACTTCATATCGTTCAATGTATGAAGGGGTGAGATAGCTATCCGCCGCTTCATTTGGTGTGCCGAAAATGCGCAATGGTTTTCCTGACTTAAGAAGTGCTTCACGCATTTCATCGATATACTGCCGAATGGGCGTTGCTGCCGGCCCATAAACGCCTTGTAGAAAATCATTCATCAGTTCATCCGGATTTTCATTGGGATTCCACATCAACTTACTCAACAGGTAAGCCCGAAGTGCGGCAAACTCTCCACCTGCTTCCCTGTTGCCTTGTTCAAACATGGCATTCACATTGTGCTGAGCAAAAAACTGAAGGTTGGGTTGCAATACATGCAGATTTGGAAATGGGCTGATCAGGTTATTGAACTGAATTACATAATCCCAGACTATTATGTCTTTCGCTATCTTTCCCCAATCTTCAACGTCCTTTACGAAATCCGCACTCGCAGGATCTTGGGTAATCGGCAGATGTCGATAGGCCTCAATGCTGCACAACATGATGTTTACATTGCCCCGCGGCTTCAGGGTCTTTGGTGCATGACGTCCATATTCATAAGCCAGTGTGGAAATCATCTTATCAGGAAACTGATCCGCAACCTCATTGACAAAACTGATGATGGAACCCGACGGCGAACCCTCACGATCATCAATGGCTTTGCAATGATCACACGTGCAATAATCTCGGTTATCATTCTGACTTACCGACCAATATTTTGCGGTTGGATTTTGTGCAATCTTCTGACGAAGGCTTTGGATGGTAAGTTCCAGTACAGTCGGATTAGTAAGGCATAATTGAGTGGGAATCCTATTCCCCTTTACCATCGCGAAATATTCCGGATGTTCTTCATAATAGATTTCCGGTGGCATGAGTTCATTGAAAGTATGCACCCACATGCCCCAGTCAGGCCGACCTCCTTTATCATCATGATCAAGTTTATGCCAATCGATGTACTCATTATCCCAGGTAGTGCGATAGTGTGTATCACGAAAACCAATGACCGGCACTTGCATGTCATTAATTTTACCAACCGAAATTTTCTTTTGCTTTGGGACAATCTTTATTTTCGGACTATACATCCTGCAACCCAAATAATTTTCGAGGAAGCTATACACGCCATATAGAGTGCCTTTCTCATTTCCGCCAACAATGAAAAGTCGCATGCTATCCGTACGTATCACAAAACCATCTTCCTTTAAAGCATTGAGATTTACGCGCATGCCCACTTGAGCCAATCGTTCATTCTGGCCCAGCACAATTTCATATGAACTGCGATGTTTATCCGCTTCAATAATCGGGAGAACAGTACCTGAAATTTCCAATATGTACCGTTGTAGAACCTCCGCAGCTTTCCGTTCACTCTCTGTAGAAGCTGAAGGCAATACAATCCGGTAGCGACTCATTTCATGATCCGCCAAAATAATTTCCTGCGGAACAACTACCGGTGATTGATTCTTTTTCTTCCGCTGGGCCGTTAACGTGGAGAAGGAGAGTAATAATACGATCAATAATAATAAAGGTCGAACTTCAAGATAAAAGCCCTGGAATTTTAATCGCTCTTTCATAGCCGTAAACATGTAGGAATGGAAGGTAAATGATAAATGTAAATAATCAGCATGAAATTATACTGAATGGTAGTTATTCCATTCTTGCAGCGAATAAAGAATGCAGCACGTAAAAAGTCAACTAACATTGGCATGACAGATAAGATTGTTTTTTACATGAGTGGGCTTTTAAATAGGCATTTTTGCTGAATTGAATTGATATATTTGTTTGCATCGGTATTAAGAAAAATTAAATAAAACGGCATTGATGAGTGGGCCTTTTGTAATGATTCTCCTAATGAGTATTTCCTTGTTTGCTACGGCAGGGGAAAAACAGGATTCAGCCATATTAATTGCAAAGAAGACTTCGGATTTCATCATCACGGGCGATGGTAAATCCTCGCCATGGAATAGTACTACCTGGCTACCGATTACCATTCAGAAATCTTCAGGGGGCTTGATATTTGAAACTCGCGTCAAAGTATTATATTCTGACAACGGGTTATATTTTCTGTTCTTCTGTGAAGATCAGAAGATCACGTCTACCATCGAGGAAGACTTTGGGGCGTTATACAATGAGGATGTAGCAGAAGTATTTTTGTGGCCTGATGAATCCATTCCTGTCTATTTTGAATATGAAATATCTCCATTGAATTTTGAGTTACCTATTCTTGTCCCTAACTTGAATAGCCGGTTTTATGGATGGAAGCCATGGCATTATGATGGCGACCGCAAAGTTCAACATGCCACCAGTACACAAGGCGGGAAAAAGAAAAGTAATGAGCGGGTAAAAAGTTGGATGGCCGAATTTTTTATTCCTTACAAATTGCTTCAGCCGATAGTAAACAGTAGCCCTAAATCTGGCGATCGTTGGCGTGCCAATCTTTACCGGATTGATTATGATAAAGATTATACCACGTGGGCCTGGCAAAAGACGAATGGTAGTTTTCATGAATTTGAAAAATACGGAACACTATTATTTGAATAAGTGATAAATTAAATTTCTAGGTAACCTATCTGTTTTCAAAAAGTACAACATAAATTTTCAACCTTAACTATTACGATTATGAAAGAACAAAGAAGATCAACACTGAAAAAATTATTTGCTTCAATTGCCGGCATTGCCGGACTTGGTGTGGCGACTCAAGCAAACGCTGATACTGCGCCCGAAAAAGAAGTTTTTAATGTTGTAAAAGACGAGCAGGATGTACCCCTTTTCTCGGGCTCAACCCGCTACGGCAATCTCGTATTCATCGCGGGAAAGGGCGCCCATTTTGATGGTGACATTACCGCTCATACCAAACACGTGCTTGATGAATTGGAGAAAGAATTAGTCAAAGCCGGATCATCCATGGATAAAGTTTTAAAATGCAGCGTGTTTCTTCATGATCTGAACGATTACAAGGCGATGAATGAAGCTTATAAGGGTCGCTTTGGAAGTAAACCTCCCGTACGCACAACTGTGGCTGTTTATGGTGGCGTTCCAGGAGATTCGTTGGTTGAAATTGATTGTATCGCTTATGTCTGATACCTGAATTTATAGCTGCTTTATAAACTGAAATCGTTGAATCATGATTCATAAAATACTTTCACTCCTTGCTTCATTCTTATTGGTCTTTGGGTTCCCTGTGTTATCACAGGATTATACCTTGGTCATTAAAGGTGGCCATGTCATTGACCCAAAAAATAATATCAATGAAGTCATGGACATCGCCATTCAGGATAATAAGGTGGCGCTTATTACCAAAAACATCGATCCTAAAAAAGCTAAGGTTATTGACGCAAAAGGATTGTATGTTACACCGGGCCTCATTGATATTCACTCTCACAATTTTTTCGGAACAGAACCTAATCATTATCTCGGTAATGGCATGGAAGCGCTACCACCGGATGGATTTACTTTTCGTGCCGGTGTAACCACCGTAGTGGATGCTGGTGGTGCCGGATGGAAAACATTCTCCACCTTCAAAGAGCAAACCATCAGGCACTCCAAAACAAGAGTACTTTCTTTCCTCAATATTGTTGGTGAAGGCATGCGCGGTGGCGTCTATGAACAAAACCTAAACGACATGGATGCGCGAATGACCGCTATGGTTGTAAGACAAAACAAAGAAATAGTAGGCATTAAAGTGGCTCACTATTCAGGACAGGAATGGGATCCGGTTGACCGTGCCGTAGAAGCGGGCAAGAGCGCCAACGTTCCTGTGATGATTGATTTCGGTGGAACTATTCCGATGCTTTCCACTCAGGAGCTATTTACCAAACACCTTCGCCCGGGCGATATTTTTACGCATGCTTTCGCGGAACTTGGTTCACGTATGCCCATTGTCGATGGACAGGGCAAGGTTCTTCCCTACGTAATTGAAGCTCAAAAAAATGGAATCGTGTTTGATGTAGGTCATGGTGGAGGGAGCTTCCGTTTCTCACAGGCCATCCCAGCCTTGAAGAGCGGCTTTTTCCCTAACACCATCAGCACCGATTTTCATACGGGCAGCATGAATGCCGGCATGAAAGATCAGCTGAATGTCATGTCAAAGTTTTTGAATATGGGAATGAGTTTGCAACAAGTTATTCAAGCCTCCACCTGGAACCCGGCAAAAGTTATACACCAGGAAGATCTTGGTCATCTGTCGGTGGGAGCGGGCGCTGATATTGCTATTTTCAGTATCAGGAAAGGCAAGTTTGGCTACATCGATTCTTCCGGTTTCAAAATGGATGGAGACCAGAAGATGGACTGCGAACTTACTATTCGGGATGGGGTAGTAGTTTATGACCTGAATGGACTTTCAAGACCATACTGGAATAAGTAAATGTAGGCCATTCAACTTCAGGCTTCTATTGCCATGTGTGTGTATAACAAATGGTGATCTCCTTTCCTATTTCGAAAGGAGTATCGCCTCACTCGTGATCACTTTATAACCGCCCTCTTTGAACCGATGACTTTTCGTACGCTCTATTTTTTAATTCTCACTTTTTTCTTCCAATCCACACTGGCACAAACTCGTTTAGTTGTTCTGGGCACAGCACAAGACGGTGGTTATCCGCAAATGGGTTGTAACAAGAAT
>JAHEMS010000009.1 GCA_024643595.1 Bacteroidota bacterium | reverse complement strand
CAATGCTCACCATCCATAATGCAATCATGAGGAAAAGCACAAGCAAAGCACCATCGATATATACTGCCAGCATGGTCATCGTGTTCCTAACAAACCATTGAAGTTAAGTTAATCGCCTAAAATGAATAAAAAGAATCGCTGTTTCTAGATTAACGAATTTCTTTATATTGTGCTAAGTTCAAAAAAAATATCGTTTTATGGCCGTATTGGTAATCAGCAGCTTCGCAGAATTTGAAACGTATAGGGGTAAAGAACTCGGAGTATCTGAATACCTGCAAATCACGCAAGAGCAAATTAATATGTTTGCCGATGCCACCCTGGATCATCAATGGATTCATACCGACCCCGTGCGGGCAGAAGCAGAGACATCTTTTAAAAGCACCATAGCTCATGGATACCTCACCCTTTCGCTGGTTCCACATCTGTGGGATCAGATTGCTGAATTTAAGAATGTGAAAATGATGATCAATTATGGTATTGAAAAACTAAAATTCAATCAGCCCGTGATGGTGAATAATGAGGTTAGGCTACGAGCTAAATTGCATAGTATCGTCAACCTCCGCGGGATCACTAAATTTGAAGTGGAGGTTGTGCTTGAAATAAAGGATAACGCCAAGGCGGCATTCACCGGAATACTGGTCTTTCTTTATCATTTTAATTGATATTCATATCTGCCTTAGTCTTCATAAAATTCCTGAAGCGAGGCGAAATAGACATCATTCCATCCATCAACAATGTCCTGATAATCGCTATCCGGTATATTAACATGGCGCAATTCTACTGAAGTCCCTTGCGCATGGGGATGTAACTTGAGAGTAACAATCGATTCAACCACCTGATCACCAAAATACCACTGTTGAACAATTTTGCCTGATGGGTCCAATTCAACAAACTTACCGACAATACTACCATCCCATAGCGAAAATTCTCCTCCCGGAAACGCCTGAATATCAGCAGTATCACCCGACCAAAGTTGAAAAGTGGCTTCATTGGTAAGGGCCAGAAATACCTGGTCCGGAGAGGCCTCAACCAGATAATATTTTTTAAAATCCTTCATGATTCCATAAAGGTAGTTCTTTTATAAAATCCAATTTTAAAGGTACTTTTGGAATCTACCAGAACCTAAACGCTATGGACTTTTACATTGTAGTTGTAGTCATTCTTTTGGCCGTTGCCCTTGTCGACCTTGTTGTCGGCGTTAGTAACGATGCCGTAAACTTTCTCAATTCAGCGATTGGTTCTAAGGTGGCCTCCTTCCAGGTGATACTGTCAGTGGCGAGTATTGGGATACTGTTGGGGTCTTTGTTTTCCAGTGGTATGATGGAAATTGCGCGCAACGGAATTTTTAATCCGGGATTCTTTACGTTCGATAAATTGATTCTCGTATTTCTCGCGGTGATGATTACCGATATACTCCTATTGGATTTCTTTAATTCATTGGGATTACCAACTTCCACCACTGTCTCCCTGGTATTTGAATTATTGGGTGCAGCACTAGTTACTGGGTTAATGATTTCATTCGATCGCGGAAATGGCCTGGAAACCTGGAAGGAAGTCATTAATTACTCAAGCGCAATTACTATCATCTCCGGAATTTTTCTTTCGGTTTTACTCTCTTTCATTTTTGGTTCACTGGTTCAACACGTTGCACGAATTATTTTCACTTTCAAACTAAAGAAGACATTAAAAAAATACGGAGCTATTTTCAGCGGACTCTCTATTTCGTTTATCACTTATTTCTTATTGATCAAAGGGGTAAAAGGCAGCTCCCTGGTAACCGATGAACAGATCAAGTGGATTATGAGTAATACCTGGCAGATAATGGTGGTATCCGTAGTGTTCTGGTCTATTCTCATCCAGGTATTGATGTGGTGGAAAGATGTTAATCCTTTAAAAGCCATTGTATTGATGGGTACCTTTTCGTTAGCCATGGCTTTTGCAGGAAATGACCTGGTGAATTTTATTGGTGTGCCTGTTGCCGGGTTAGTATCGTATCAGAAGTGGTCTGCATCAGGCTTGGCGGCCAATGAATATACCATGGAGATATTAAGTTCAAAAATAGTTACTCCTTATTGGCTCTTACTCATTGGAGGATTAGTGATGGTACTCACCCTGTGGTTTAACGCCAAGAGCAGAAAGGTTACCCAGACCGAAGTTTCATTAGGCAGACAAGAAGAAGGGGACGAACGATTTAAACCCAATATAGTTTCCCGCGCTTTGGTGGGCAGTGGTTTATGGCTGGGCCGTAAAATGGAAATGATCATGCCCAAGAGCTGGTCAGTGCTCCTATCAACCCGATTTGAAAAAGATCACTCGGAAGTTGCTGTACAAGATGCCGCATCATTCGACTTAATCCGTGCAAGCATAAATTTATTAGTTGCCAGTGCGCTGATTGCCTATGGTACTGCTAATAAGCTTCCATTAAGCACCACCTTTGTAACGTTCATGGTCGCTATGGGTTCGTCCTTTGCGGATCAGGCCTGGGGGCGTGAAAGCGCAGTGTATCGCGTTGCCGGTGTGATCAATGTGATTGCCGGATGGCTCATTACTGCCGTAGTCGCGCTGTTTTCCAGCGGACTTTTAGCGCTCATTATGTATAAAACCGGTGAAGCTGGTCCACTTGTGCTTGCTGCCGTAGCCGCTTTCTTGCTCATAAGAAGCCATGTTGCTTTCAACCGGCATGAAGCCAAAGTAAAAGATGACAACAAACTTCTGGAATTAAAGCAGTTTAATATTCAATTAGCTCTAAGCGAAAGTAAATTCAACACGGTGAAAGCACTGACTATTGTTCAGCTAGCGGTGGCTCATAGTATTAAGGCATTGATGAACGAAAATCCTGATGTCTTAAAGAAGTCACGCGGTGAACTTTCAAAACTGAAGGAGCAAAATGATAAAGTAGATACAAAAATTATCAAGCTGGTGCGTAAAATGAGCAAGGGAAACCTGGCTACCGGTCGGCTTTATATTCTTGTTTTTGACAAGATGCAAGATCTCTATCAAAGTATGCAACTGATAAGTGATATTATCTTTACGCACGTTACCAATCACCATTCCGCACCTAAACGAAGATACAGTGAGCTAATGAATACGATTGAAAAATCGGCCGGTGAATTTATCGGGCATGCTATTCAATTGATAGAAGTAGGCAAACCAATCACGGCAGAGCATGAAGTAAAATATAATACCTTGATTTCTTTATTGAATAACTCCTTAGACAACCTGGTCATGGATGTCCAAAAAGATGAAATAGGAAATCGCATGGGTCTATTGCAAACCCGGCTATTACTCGAGTTTAAAGATATTATCGAATGCGTTCATGACCTCCCCCAACTTTACCAGGAACTGGATGCCTTGCCTGCTGAAAAAAATATCAACACCGGCTTATGATTTAATTCTTTCGGTTTGCCCTTTCTTGAAAAACAGCTGATCATTAAAAAGTCAGGCCTGCACAATGCAGGCAAGGGATTGTTTACGGTAACGGATATTAAAAAAGGCACCCGCATTGTTGAATATAAGGGACGTCTACAACCCTGGCGCGAAGTAAAAGAGCAGGATGGTATCAACGGCTACCTGATGTACATTAATCGAAACACGGTGATCAACGCATTGCCCGCGGTGAAAACGTTCGGTCGCTATGCCAATGATGCCAGGGGATTAGTTCGTGTTAAAGGGTTGCGCAATAATTCAGAATATGTGAGTGAAGGTAAGCGTTGCTATATAGATGCTATCCGCAACATTAAAGCGGGCGAGGAAATATTAGTGCACTATGGTAATGAGTTCTGGGTGTTAATGAGAAAACTAAGGAATATATCCGCGCAATAAATTTCTGGCGCTTGCTAAGGATAGACCAATTCAAAAGTTCATTTCCTCCACCGTAACTATGGCATCCTTATTTATCGAGCCAAACACATGAGGGAATAATTCCTCGTTCGTTGCCTTTTCATATTTCCATTCAGCTGAAAGTTTTGTTTCGTCAATATGAAGAAGAAGTATTGTTTTTATACCAGCAAAGTATCGTTGTAATACTCCGGGCACCTGATTTTTTATAGCACAATGAATAAACCCCTCCTTATCAAATGCTTCTGGATAGTAAAACGCATGATCGAGGTGACTATGCCAATCCGTTAAAGTAGCTACGTGGTAAATCATCCAACCGGTAAAATTTCAGAGCAAATATTATAACATTATTTTTAACATTCTGTAAAACGATTTCAATCGTTTTCTAAAAGGTACAAAGAAATCAACACAATGACTGTGGTCATGGAAGTTCTCCATCATTAAAAAAATGTGAACTATATTTTTAATAAGCGGTTTCAAAAGTCTGGTAATCCAATGAAAACACTGCCTAAATACATAGCTTTGTTAATGAATTCTTCAACTTGTCTCTGATATGACTAACGCCATATATCTTACTACCACTGAACCCTTCTCTGGCAAATCAATTATCGCCCTGGGGCTTATGAATTTACTTGCCAGTAAAACAGAAAAACTGGCTTACTTCAAACCGGTGGTAAGCACACAACGTACGCAAACTGATGCCCACCTTGATACCATTGCCAAACACTTTGAACTAAAAACTCCCTACCAAGAAATGTTCGCCTTCACCCGCGATGAAGTGCTGAAGTATCAGAATGCCGGCAAAGAATCATACCTTATAGACACCGTCATTGAAAAGTTTAAACGCCTGCAAGAGCAAAACGATTTTGTCGTGGTTGAAGGTACTGATTTCATGGGGGGCACTACCAACCTCGAATTTGACGGGAATATCTCCATCGCAAAAAACTTAGGATTGCCGGTAGTTCTTATTGTGAAGGGTGAAGGAAAATCGGTGAATGAAATAATCGATATCTCGACCACCACGACTAAAAGTTTCATGGATGAAGGGGTGCAGGTTCTTACGGTCGTTGCCAATAAAATAGATCCGGATAAAGAAGCTGAAATAAAAAAACAGTTGATAAATTCATTGCCGAATGGAGTTATCCCGACTACTATTCCACAGAATAAAGAGTTGGGTAACCCTACCATGAAAGAAATTCATGAGTCGGTGGGTGGCACCGTATTATTTGGCGAACATCAACTCGGTAATCCGGTTGATAATTCTATTGTGGGAGCGATGCAATTACACAACTACCTGGCGCGTCTTCAAAAGAACACCTTGATTGTAACTCCTGGTGACCGGGGCGACATCATCATTGGAGCATTGCAGGCTAATATTTCAAAAAACTATCAGAAAATTGCTGGTCTGATTTTAACTGGTGGCTTAGTACCAGAACCCACTATTTTAAAATTGATTGAGGGACTGGACATGGTAGTACCGATCATATCCGTAGAAACCGGAACATTTAAAACGGTGAACAATGTGGCCAATACACAATCCAGAATTTCACCGGATAATAAAGAAAAAATCGCTCTCGCGATCAGTATGTTTGATAAACATATTGATACCAAAACTATTGAGCGAAAGATCATTGCATTCCGCACCAGAAACATTACGCCTCGCATGTTCCAGTATCAGATTGTGAAGCGCGCCAAAGAACACAAGAAACACATTGTACTGCCCGAAGGTGATGATGATCGCATATTACAGGCTGCCGATTTGCTGGTGAAACAAAATGTTGTGGATATCACCATTCTTGGCGTCAAGGAAAATATTGAGGCTGCCGCAAAGCGTTTGAATATTTCGTTTGCACATGATAAAATAAAAATTATTAATCCGGCCACTTCGGATAAACTAGAAGGCTACGCACAAACGCTGACCGAACTACGTAAGTCAAAAGGTATTTCCATGGAAATGGCGCGCGATCTGATGCATGATGTTTCTTACTTCGGCACCATGATGGTGTATAAAGGGGAAGCGGATGGCATGGTATCCGGGGCTGCGCACACAACACAGCACACGATTCGGCCCGCGCTGCAATTTGTAAAGACAAAACCGGGCATAGCCACAGTGTCGTCGGTGTTCTTCATGTGCTTACCCAATCGTGTTTCTGTGTTTGGAGATTGCGCGGTGAACCCCAATCCAACCTCCGAACAATTAGCTGATATCGCTATATCATCGGCTGAAACCAGCAAGATGTTTGGCATTGAACCTAAAGTAGCAATGCTCTCCTATTCATCAGGCACTTCAGGAGAAGGTGAAGATGTAGACAAAGTTCGTAAAGCCACTGAAATCGTCAGACAAAAACGTCCTGATCTTAAAGTAGAAGGTCCGATACAATATGATGCCGCAGTCGACCCAAGTGTCGGAAAAAAGAAAATGCCAAACTCGGACGTAGCAGGTCAAGCCAGCGTGCTAATTTTTCCTGACTTAAATACAGGCAATAACACCTATAAAGCAGTACAACGAGAAACTGGTGCTCTCGCCATCGGGCCTATGTTACAGGGTTTAAATAAACCAGTCAATGATTTAAGTCGTGGATGCACGGTAGATGATGTTTTTAATACAGTAGTAATTACTGCTATCCAGGCTCAACAATAATTAACATGTATGAATGTCTTTGTGATAAATTCAGGCAGCAGCTCGATTAAGTATCAGTTAATACGCATGCCTGAATCGGTAACCGTCTGCTCGGGACTGATCGAAAGAATTGGGTTGGCGGGATCAGTGATCACGCATAAAACTTTCTTGAATGGACAGCCTCATTCGAAGAAGGAACAAATCGACATACCTGATCATGCCACCGGTTTGAAAGAAGCAGCGCGATTACTTACGGACGAAAAAATCGGAGTGATTTCCAGTCCTGATGAAGTTGAGGTAGTAGGCCATCGGGTGGTGCACGGAGGTGAAAGTTTTACAAAAACCATCATCATCAACGATGAAGTGAAAGAAAAAATAAGGAGTCTATTTCCGCTTGCCCCATTGCATAATCCGCCCAACTTTGTAGGCATTGAAGTTTCAGAACAAGTTTTCAAATCGGCAAAACAAGTCGCTGTATTTGATACCGCTTTTCATCAAACCATACCCGCTGTGGCGTATCGCATCGCCATCCCAAATGAATTTTATACCCACCATGGTATTCGCAATTATGGATTTCATGGCACCAGTCATAAATACGTTGCTGTCAAAGCGGTAGAATATTTAAACAAAAAAGATTCAAAACTGATTACCATTCACCTGGGAAATGGATGTAGCATGTGCGCTATCCGAAATGGTGAATGCATTGATACATCTATGGGGTTTGGCCCCATGAACGGATTGATCATGGGTACGCGCACCGGTGATATTGATCAGTCTATAATTTTTCATATGGTCAATCAGCTGGGATATTCCCTGGACGAAGTCAATAATATTCTGAATAAAAAAAGTGGCATGCTTGGCCTTACGGGATATAGTGATATGCGCGATGTACAGGCTGAGATTAAAAAAGGTAACGAAGCTGCTTTGCTGGCCTATGAAATGTATGCCTACCATATCAAAAAATTCATAGGCACCTTCACCGCCGTATTAAATGGTCTTGATGCTATCGTTTTCACAGCGGGGGTTGGAGAAAATGATTCACTTACCCGACAACTGGCAACACAACAACTGGAATACCTGGGCATCCACCTCGATCTGGAAAAAAATAAAGAAGGTGGAAAAGGTAGCTATGAAATCAATACACCTACTTCACCCGTAAAAATTCTGGTCGTGCCCACCAACGAAGAACTGGAGATTGCCAGGCAATGCTATACTTTGCTCTTGTGATGGATTTCCAATCCATTTCAAACTTAATTAACTTGGTGTGACTAAAATAGATAACGCTGCTATGACTAAGTTTTTGATTTCTGCCATCGTCGGAACTTTTCTTTTTAGTTCCTGTAACAACGGCTATTATACCCTGGAAGATTATACTGCAATAAATAAAATTGATACACACATCCACATTTTTACGGAAGATCAAGCGCTTGCTGATCTTGCTGCGGAGGATAATTTCCAACTGCTTAATGTCAATGTGGATTCCCCGAATGATCCTGAACTGGAAGAACAGGAGCGGTTTTCACTAGTGCAGATAAAACAAAATCCAGAAAAAATAAAATACCTGACAACATTCACCCTAAATGAATGGGATTCTTCAAATTGGCAGGACAAAACGATCGAACACCTTAAACAATCCTTCACGTCAGGAGCCCTCGGGATAAAAATATGGAAGAACATTGGGATGGTTTATAAAGATTCTGCAGGCCAATTCATCATGGTAGATAACCCCAAGTTTGATCCGGTTATTCAATATGTTATTGATCAGGATAAAACTGTATTGGGCCACTTGGGAGAACCCAAAAATTGCTGGCTACCATTGGAAGAAATGACAGTCAACAACGATCGCAACTATTTCAAAAAGCATCCCGAATATCATATGTACTTACATCCGGAATGTCCCATGTACGAAGATCAGATCAATGCCCGGGATCATTTTTTGGAGAGACATCCGGATATGCGTTTTGTTGGTGCACACCTGGGAAGCCTGGAGTGGGATGTGGATGAACTTGCCAAGCGTCTTGATAGGTTTCCGAATATGGCGGTAGATATGGCCGCACGTATCCCACAACTTCAGCATCAAACCATGTTAGATCGGGAGAAAGTAAGAAACTTCTTTATCAACTATCAGGACAGGCTGATCTATGGTTCAGATTCAGGTATTTCAACATCTGACAATGCGGAAGAATCAAAAAAGGAACTTCATAAAATCTGGCAATCCCACTGGAAGTATTTTGTGACTGATGAAACGATGTCTGCTGCTGAAGTCAATGGAGAATTTAAAGGGCTGAAACTTCCCAAGGAAGTAGTGGATAAAATTTACGGACTAAACGCGATTTACTGGTTTAAATTCTAATAATTTGTTTCATCTCGTTACCCCTTTGATGCAATTCGATCGAAAAATAATAGGGATTCTTCAATATGGGTTTGCCAATAAATCCATTGGTGAGCACCTGGATTCTCTACATACGTATGATTTATATTATTCTCCACCAATCGTTGATGTAGCTTTCTATTGAATTCAATCAAGAGATCGTCTGTACCACAATCAAAGTAGAATTCAGGCAATCTTTCTTTATTACCCAGCAGGCATTCCAACACATTCTCCTGATTTGATACCAGTCCGCTAAGCTTTTCAAATTCACCATTTTCCAAAAATATTTTTAACTGAGAAAATTCCGTGATCGATGAAAGCCCTGAAAAGGACCGAAATATTTCCGGATACTTTGCTCCTAATCGCAAAGCTCCATAGCCACCCATGGAAAGTCCGGTGATAAAGAAATTGGATTTCTTGTTTACCCCGGCGATCTGTTCTTTCACCACGGTAATCACATCTTCAACAATCCATTTTTCATAATCTTCCTGGCTATGCTTGAGATAGCCACTGCCATCCCCATGCAAACCATCGGAAGGCATCACCAGCACCATAGGTTTCAATCTACCCTGTTGAATTAATCGATCAGCCGTCTTATGTACACCCCCATTCATGGCCCACGCCCAATGTGAACCATAAACACCATGCAGCAGGATAACCACATCAAACGTGAAATCAACGGTGGCCTTCGAGGGAACATACACCGAGATATCGGCCCTCCGTTTCAAGGCTTTGCTTTTTACAGTAATGAAGCGAAGATGATCAAACTCATTTTCAGGATTTGAAATTTCTGTGGTGAAGAAATTGGACATGATATTTTGTCGTTAATGATTTCAAACAAACCAGCTATCAATAGCCAGGCGTTATGGTCTCAGGTCAAATCAATTAGAAAACAATAACCCCTTTTGCGTTTAAACCCCGGTGCATATCAGAAAAAGCCTTATTAAGTTGATCGAGCGAATATGTGCGGGTAACCATCTTATCTAAGATCAATTGTCCGCCCGCATACAACTCCTGCAGGATATTAAAGTCAATTTGTGGACTTGTCTTTCCATAGAGGGGATTGATATACACTTTGTCCCATTCGAAAAGCCGCATGTCAATTTTAATCTCCTGTTCAATACCACTTACCTGCACGGCCACTCCGGCGTTTCTCACCATCGCCAGAGGAGCAGCACCTAAAGATGGAATGGCTGTGCACTCAAATGCGTAGTCAGCTCCACGATCGGTAAGTAGTTTCACCTCCTGTGCGGCTTTCAGTAACCCTTCATCATCTTTTGATGCCAATATGGTATGAGTGGCCCCATACTCCTGGGACATTTCGAGTCGTTCAGGATTTATATCAACTGCGATAATCTTAGTGGCTCCTGCAATACGTGCTCCTTGTATAACATTTAATCCTACGCCCCCTGTGCCCAGGACTACCACTGATGAACCCGGTTTTACTTTTGCCACATTCACTGCCGATCCAAACCCTGTCATCACTCCACAACTAATAATTGCAGCAGAAGGAAATGGAATATCAACAATTATCCTAACACATGCAGCTTCCCGAACTAATACATGTTCAGACATCGTGCCGAGACTGAAAGAACGTTCGATGGCAACACCATTTAACCTGCTTGCCTGCATACGCGCGTGCCCACCACTTATTTTATTACCTGCTACGACTGCTGAATTTTCTTCACACAAATGTTGATTACCTTCCTGACACTGGAAGCAGTGATAGCAAGGAATTGCCCAATTTAATATCACAGCATCTCCTGCTTTCATGGTTGCCACCGCTGGACCTGTCTTAACAATAATGCCTGCCCCTTCATGGCCAATAATCAGTTGCTTACCCCATGATTGTGAATCCCAATCTGTATGACAAATACCGGCCGCTTTTATTTGCACCAACACTTCGTCTCCTTGCGGATCGTCAATTTCAATTTGTTGAATGGAAAAATTTCCTTTTCCATCCGCAATTGCAGCTTTAGCATTAACCATAGGTTTTTCTTGTCAATAAGTGAATGATAATCCACGCGATGAGGTATAACGAACCACACAACGTAAAAATCAAATTATATCCGCCCACCAGATTGCCGTTTGCTTTATACATATCGAGTAAATATCCTACCAACATGGGAAAAAGAATTCCCCCTACTGCGCCCGCCATTCCTCCAATTCCTACCACCGAACTCACTGACTCTTTCGGAAACATATCCGAAGCGGTAGTAAAAACATTGGTAGCCCATGCCTGGTGAACAGCGATGACCATACTAATCAGCGCCACCGCTACCCAAACATCCGTTACATATTGCGTTAGTATGATGGAGAGTTCAACTACAGCAAACACAAGCATGGCTCTTTTCCGTGCCTTTAATGCAGGCATTCCACTTTTGATCAACCAGGAAGAAATGTAACCACCACCAATGCTGCCAATCGTGGTGGACGCGTAAATGATCATTAAGGGAAGACTTGGCTTACGCAAATCCAAACTGAAGATGGATGAGAAATAAGATGGTAACCAGAAAAGAAAAAACCAGAAAATGGGATCGATCAAAAATTTTCCGGTGATATAGGCCCATGTCTGCGGAAGCGAAAATAATTTATACCATGTTACCTTGTTGGCAGTATGGATTGGAACATTTGTTTCCTGTCCTTGAATAATGTAATCGCATTCTTCCTGACTTACATACTTTTGCTTTGATGGAATTTCATAGAGCCAAAGCCAGAAAATAAGCCATACAAAACCGAGCGACCCGGTGATCCAGAATACAGATTGCCATCCATAGTGCACCAATATCCAGGGAGCGACTATTAATGCAACAATTACACCTACACTTGTGCCTGCGTTGAATATACCGGTAGCCAGTCCTCGTTCTTTTTTGGGGAACCATTCAGCAACAGCCTTCATGGCGGCGGGATAGTTGCCGGCTTCACCTAATCCTAACCCTAAGCGGGCAAGGCCAAAGCCGGTAACGCTTTTTGCTACGGCATGAAGCATACCTGCCACACTCCATAACACTACCGAAAAAGCGTAACCGATTTTCGTACCAACTTTATCAATGAACCATCCAGCCACTAAAAGCCCAATGGCATATGCAGCAGAGAATGCCATCACTATACGGGCAAAATCCGTTTCACTCCACCAGAACTCCGTCTCCAGAATTGGCTTTAACAATCCAATAATCTGCCGGTCGAGATAGTTGATGGTTGTTCCAAAAAACAATAACGAGACAATAATCCAGCGGAAGTTTTTTATAGTAGCCAAATGATGCTGTCTTGGAGTAAGAGAAATTATTTAAGAAATACAGCCTGTCCTGTCCGAACCGATTCATCACATGCGAACGCGATACGCAAACTATTCACCGCGTCCTTCATATGGTCGGTAAGATCAATATTTTCTCTTATTGATTTTAAAAAGTAGCGTTGCTCTCGATTGCATAATTCCTGATGATCCGGTTCATCGGTCAGGTTGATCCATTCATCCTTTTTAATAAACTCATTCTTGTCATTGATATCGGCATGATGAAAACGCAACGATTCCGTTTTGGTATGTGAATCAACATGATCCGATTTCCCACTGGCGCCCGCGTCTTTTGCTACAATGGAAACACAACCCTTTGGGCCGATGACGTCCTTTACAAAGAAAGCCGTTTCACTGATCATCGGTCCCCAACCGGCTTCATACCAGCCCACCGACCCATCATCAAATCGAATCTGCAATTGACCATAATTATAATTGCCTGGGGGAATCTCTTCCGTTAACCGCGCACCGATTGCCGTTACCTGCAATGGTTTACTACGCGTCATCTGACACATCACATCAATATAGTGCACGCCACAATCCACGATCGGACTTAAACTTTTCATCAGACTGCGATGAACATCCCACATTCGGCCATGGCTCTGTTGATTAAGATTCATACGCATTACCAAAGGCTTACCTAATTGCTGCGACAATTCAATGAACTTCTCCCAAGAGGGATGATGTCTTAAAATATATCCCACAACCAACTTCTTTTTTGCTTTAACGGCAGCCGCGACCACGTGCTCAGCACCAGCTACTGTATCCGCTACTGGCTTTTCGATAAATACATGACAACCGGCTTCAAATGCTTGAACAGCATAACTTTCATGGGTATCCGGATACGTAGAGATACAAACGGCATCAGGTTTTGTTTTCTCCAATGCTTCTCCATAGTCGCTATACAAGTCATATCCTCCACCCAGTTTTTTATTCAATACCTCTTTGCTCTTGCCAGTAGAGACTATGCCGCAGATTTGAAATCCTTCCGTTGTGTGATAGGCCATTGCATGTGAGGCGCCCATGTTTCCACAACCAACAACCAGTACGCGTGTAGTATTTGTTCTCGAGTCCATAAAATTGATTTTGTAAGGATACCGTAAAATAAATATTTCAATGATGAATGTGTTACTGACAGACCATTTATTTCAGCAATAAACCAAATTACCTCATCCAATTCAGCACATTTCAGTAAAGACAAAGACAAGATTATACTATCCAATTCACTCTGATATGATTTTTTATTCGAATTACGGAAAGAGTCATTAGTTCTTTCAATAACCAATTACCTGAGAAATGTCATATTTCTTATGGGTGATAATATGGAGATTTAGTAGAGATGTCCCTACAACCATTTTCCTATCCACTTTATCATACAAGCAGGAATGACATAAAAACACTGGTCTTATTGATAGCCATGCTTCAACTTCAAGGAAGAATCTTGGCACAGGAAAAAACAGATCATACTGAGGAACCTGTTTCAAAGACCCTAACATCAATATCAGATGAACCTGCTAAACATCAGGATCTTGAAACTGAACTTGAAATCTATCCATTCAATATAATTATACCTGATGACCCGGTTATAAAAAACGAAGCCATGTTCGACTATCACGTCTTTTATAAGGAAGACCGCTTCCTGGGCGGCATACGATTTTTTGCGGATGCCAATACACACTGGGCAAAAGCACGGAATATGCAGGATCTGATTATATATACAGAGCTGTATTATGGCTATAAGTATTTTCAGATAGGCCTAGAAACAGGAAGTGTAACCAATCAGGAATATCTAAGCTGGGGTCCACAGTTTACTCATTATGATAGTCCATTTTTTAAGCGGATTTCACTCATCAGCAGAATATTTCCTGATTATGTATTAGGCTATGAATTCACTACGCAAGAAGCCGATATTTTCAAAAAACTAAGAATATCATCAACGGGTATGAGCCGGATTGTACTTCCAACCTATCAAATGGTCATTCAGGTTTCCATATGGGTTTCTGTCAAAAAAATTAAAGGAATTTACCTGGGCGTGGAATATGAATATAACAACGCCAAATATTTTAATGATTTCAGATTTGAAAAACGGAACGAACTTTTCCTGGGAGTAAAAGTCGAACTTCATTGAGCATGCTAATACGCTAAAATTACTACGGTCATTATAAAATGATCAATTTGCAGCAACAAACTTTAAGCACACTGGTTTACCGACCGAAATCCTTTTTCCTGTATCGGCAAGTAATCCACTTTTTTTATCTCTTTTAAAAATCACCACCTCATCACTATTTTGATTGGCAACGAGCAGAAAATTACCTGTGGGATCAATTGAAAAATTACGTGGAATTTTACCCAAGGTGGATTGCCTGCCAACAAATTTTAACAATCCTTTTTTATCAATCGAATAAATTCCCAGTTCATTGATTTCTGCACGCATCGATCCATACAAAAATTTTCCATCAGGCGATATGTGAATATCAGCGCCATGAATATTGCCTTCATAGCCGGCAACCGGCATTGATAGACGCTGCTTCTCCTTCAACTGTCCGTTGGCATAGTCAAATGCAGTCACTTCGCCTGTATTTTCATGAATGACATAAGCATATTTTCCATTGGGATGGAAAGTGAAATGCCGTGGTCCACCTCCCTCTGCAATGTTGACGAAGGCCGGATTGGCAGGAGTAAGTGGTTTTGATTTTGTCACATCAACACGATAAATATTCACTTTATCGGTGCCCAGATCAGGCACAAACAAATACTTATTGTCAGGTGACAATACGGCCGCGTGCACATGTGGTCTATCCTGATTCGGCTTAACACTTTTACCCTCATGCTGAATATTCTGAATATTGGAATTCAATGATCCATCAGCGTTGATAGGAATAGCCGCTACACTTCCTCCCCCATAATTTCCCGCAAAAACAAATTTGTTTTTATGGTCAACCGAAACGTAACAGGGGCCATTGCTTCCGGAAGGTGCCGTATTCAAAAAAGTCAATTGTCCTGTTGCCGCATTGAGCGAAAATGAACTGATGGTGCCCTCACTTCCTTCACTTACAGAATACAGATGTTTCCGATCGTTGGTAATAGCGAGATAAGAAGGATTCTTAATTCCGGTTGCTTCCGACTTACTGGAGAATTCACCGGTTCCGGTATTGAATGAGTACACTTGGATTCCGGGATTCTTTTCTGGTGAGGAATAAGTGCCCACGAATAAGTTGATGGTGTTGGATGGTGTTTGCGCTTTAGCCATGGAGATAAGACAAAGCATTAATAATAGTGTCGCTTTCACAATAGAGTTGTTTAAATGTTATGGATATCGGATAATTCAAAAATATACTTGTTCTAATTTATTTTATAGTCTTCATTCGAACATTACTCACCTGGTGATCACTGACCGATTTTCTTTGCTTTCCAAACCTTGCCCGCACGTAAGATAAGATCGAAGCAATGGCATGATCATCGAGATGACTATTATTTGGCATAATGCCGTTATAAATTTTATCATTCACTTTTATTTCTCCCTGATAGCCATTCAACACAATATTGATTAACCGTTCTTGGTCACCGGTTACCCATTCGGAGTCAACCAACGGAGGAAACCGGTTATTATCCCCTTTGCCATCGCGTTGATGGCAGCTGGCGCAATAGGTATTATATAATATACTTCCTTCCAGTCGATCACCAACATGTAAATTATCGAGTTCCTCATCGGGTGTCTTAATATACGATCTGGATTTACGTTTTTCCATATTTGCCAATTCAGCATCTCCAAATTTATTCTTATCACCTTTATACATCACTCTCCATATTTTTCCTTTATTCGACTCACTGATATACAAAGAACCATCCGGCCCTGTGGCCAGGCCCATCGGCCTGTAACGGGCATCACTGGTGTTGACCACGGTGTCTACTCCGGTAAATCCGTCTGCAAATACTTCCCATGTTCCCATAACTTTTCCATTTTCCATAGGCACAAAGCAGACGATGTATCCGGCTTGCGGGTAAGGTGATCGGTCCGTTGATCCATGGAAAGCAATAAACGCACCCTTTTTATAACGCTCCGGAAATTGATTTCCCTGGTAAAATAAAATATCCATCGGTGCCCAGTGTCCTGGAAAACCTATTACAGGCACATCGAATTCCGCGGCTCTTCCCACTATTTTACCATCACCACCATACCCCGGCTGCAGCACATTCTTTTCTTGTAGCTGATCATAGTAGGCATAGGGCCATCCAAAATCAGATCCTTCTGTCGCTTTCACCAACAGTTCAGCAGGAAGCAACGCGGCCTGCCATGACGAATACAATTTGGGGTACATGGTATGAAAATTATCAATTCCGTTAACCACACCATACAAACTTTCATCCGCAGGGTTCCATTGCATGCCAACAATGCTTCGAAGACCGGTAGCATATTTAATACCGTCCTTTTGAGTAAGCCCCGTTTTATTGGCATCAAATCGCCAGATACCAGCATGCGTTTCAAGGTCAGGACATGGTTCCAATCCTTTACCTTCTGGAATGCCGGTAGGGCCAAATTTGGTCATGTCCTGGCAAGCATCGTTCGGAGAACCAAAAGGAACATACATGTACCCTTTGTTATCAAAGGCAAGGGGCTTTGTGGTGTGCCAGTTCCTCACCACATTCTCATCTTCATCGGTAAGCACAATTTCCGTTTCGCTCTCGGGCACTAATTTTCCGGGAGTTAGTTTATTGCGCAGTACTTGTCGTACGGTGCTGGTGTATAAATATCCGTTATGGATAGTTACACCAACGGCAAGCCCGCCTTCATCTTTGTAGTCTCCAAAATAAACGATGGTATCCGCCCTACCATCGCGATTGGTGTCTCGCAGACCTACGGTTCCGCCTTCACCTTTCATGGCGTCATTGTAGGTTAGCTTAACATAAATATCTCCATTATCATTTACGGCAATATGCCTGGCACGACCAATGCTGTCAGTAACGACAAGGGCCTCAAAGTTTTTGGGAAGGATTAATCCACCATTATCCGCATCACTTGCCGGCAGTTCCTCGGTATGATTGCAACCCGCCGCGATAGATACTAATATAGCGATGAAGATGATTCTTATTAATGATAAAGTTTGCATTGAAAATGGGTGACTATACAAGCGTACTAAATGTAGCAAATAGTCAACCGTCAATCAAAATGATTTATATGAACTAAGTGAACAACACCATCAACTTCCCGAACCTTTTTGTCCTGGTTTTCTTCCCCAATCGGGCAGCTCAAGATTAAGATCATCGTGCGTAGCTTTCATCTCCCTTTTTAGCAAGGCCCTCATCGTGCCAAGCTTTTTATAAAATGATTTTTCGCCTGCCAGGTTTTTCTTTTCCCATGGATCGCTGTGGAGATTAAAAAGTTGGGTATGGCGTTCGCCATTAACATTGTATTCAATCAACTTAAAACCATCTTTTGTTTTGATACTTCTACTCCAATGGCCATACACATTGTACATCTCACTTCTGGTCTCTGATGTAGGGTTATCGATCACTCGTTTCAGACTGATCCCTTCCACCGTAGCGGGTTGTTTAATTTGGAGGTATTCATAAATGGTGGGAGCAATATCGCTTAGATAGGTAAAATTGCCGGAGGTCCTATTTTTAGGAATTCCAGGCCCCACCATGATCATGGGAACGCGAATACTATGTTCATACAGATTTTGCTTTCCTAACAGACCGTGTTGCCCCACGGCAAGACCATTGTCTCCAGCAAATATGATCAATGTATTTTCCTTCAATCCATTTTTCTCCAGTGCTTCCACAATACGACCAACCTGCTCATCCATTTCACTCACCATGCCATAGTATAAAGCGATTTCGTTTTTCACCCCAGCTTCTGAGCGAGGATGAGGCAAGAGCATTTCATCTCGCACCCGCATGTCTCCATTATTAAAAGGATGCTGAGGAAAATAATTGGGCGGCAACGTGATATTTTCCGGATCATACATGGCACTAAACTTTTTGGGTGGCGTGCGTGGATCATGAGGAGAGGTGAAGGCCACATAGCACAAGAACGGCTTTTCCTTTGCCTGCCTGCTGTTCAAAAACCGGATAGCCGTCTCAGCATACAATGTAGTGCTAAAGGTATCCTTCTTAATCATGTAGGAAGCTTCATACTTACCGGTAGCATCATAATGATAAACCGTGGGGTGCTCCTGCCCTCCCGCTTTTTCAAAATGCATTCCCCCATAAAAAATATTGTCACCATACTCAAACATCCGGTTGTGTGACCTTTTATCGTTGTGCCACTTTCCCGTATGAAAAGTGGTGTAGCCGTGCCGCTGCAATACTTCCGGTAAACTTATCAAACTGTCTGGTATAGTACTTCCATCATTGGGGAGTAGATTTAAATAGCGCCCAGTCAGCAACATCGCACGACTGGGAATACAGATAGCGCCCTGATGGCCACCCATGACATGCGCCTGGGTAAATGTTAATCCTTCACTTACCAACTTATCAAGATTAGGGGTGTAAACTTCCTTGTTGCCTAATGCATGTAGCGTATTATAACTTTGATCGTCACTGTAAAGGATCAGGATATTGGTTTGAGGTTGTGCGTATAGCTTAACACCAAGCACAACAAATAGTAGGAATAGGTATTCTTTCATTATGAACACTAAAATTAGAAGATCTTCTTATTTCAAATATAGTCTAACGAAGCATGAACCCGCATCGCTCAACTTTTTATCGCATTTTCCATGCAGGATTATATTGTACTTATTCCTTAAATCTCTGCCTGCTAACATAAGATTCACTAAGATTCCCTCATCATTCAATCGTGAATTCAAATTCACATGGTGCGTAATTCGTGAAATACATACAATCGGCCTGGAGCTTAGGAAGAGCACCTCGCAACTGGGTCCACTTATGTGAGGCAACGCCCGGTCCAACTCTGATACTGTCATTGCCCTTTTGATAGATTGCAAATTGACCACTGTTAATTATAAATGCATGGTCTATGCCGCTTTTCTGAATCACATTCGAAAGTGTTCCGCCTTGACGAAAAGCCAGTTCAAGAGTTACAGGTAAATTTTTTGGCCCGTCCATTGATATTTTTATGTGGGCTTTCCCATCCTTCTCGGTAATATAAATTTTGGTTGTAAGTTTTTGAACCTCCGATTGCTCGCGTTCAGTTCTGGGCACTTTACCCCAAGCATCGCCATCTTTCGGAATTTTATCTTTGGGCAGTGGTTGATAGTAGGGGCCGTAAATTGTAGAAGATAAAACATAAACTTCGCCCTCTTTTTTCATTTCGTTACTTTGAAATTGTCCTTTACCAAAAAATGACGAAGAAAGGCGAACCGCCTCCAGTGCTGCCTCACCTTTGAAGAAGGTAAAGAAGGTTGGATTGTTCATTATGATTGACATATCCACCAGACCTTCTTTTATTCTCACCATATCAGAAAATTTGAACTCCTTATGATAGCTTGTCGGCAGTGAAGTTGGAGGTGGCAGGTCCTTCATCAAATCGGGATCCTCGAGCAGATAAGGTAACATGTATCCCAATTGTTCAAGTTTAACCGTATTCTCAATGTATTCTACCATACCGGCATATCGACTGTTTTGATCGATCAATGCCATGTAGTTATACGCGAGATAATATCCCGCCATATTGCTTTGCTGATACTTATCCTGCCTGTTCGATGACTCGGTTACAATCTCACCGTTGGAATGAACAAAATAGAATGTCATATCCAGATTCTTCCGGATATCATTATATAGATATGTATAATTCATTCTCTTAGCCAGGTTAAGAAGACTTCTGTTGGTAATAGGAGTATAGACAGCAGTACTTCGTTCATAGTATTGTCCATCGGGATCAATATCTATTTTCTCAGCAAGCCACTGATCCACCCTGGCTTTATACTTAGG
>JAHEMS010000302.1 GCA_024643595.1 Bacteroidota bacterium | reverse complement strand
TAGGAAATTGTCGTCCGTTTTTGAAACCGGATTTTTGTCCAGCCACATGGCCACCAACGTTTGTGTTTGCGATGTGGCCGGCTTCCGAAGCCGCGGGTTGTCCCACGAAACCAAACGTTGGTTTTATAAAAATACTAAAATTTAACCGGTCGCCCGGCCATAGCGCAAACATGTTGTTGGCGGTTCGTGCCGTTTAGTAGGACTGTATTAACACGTCAGTCGGAATATTTAATTTTTCATGAAGTTGTCTTATCATGTCCAACGATAGCTTTCTCTTTTTGCTTAGTATTTCACTCGCTCTGCTCTTCAGTCCAACGACCTTTGCCAAATCCGTCTGAGTATATCCAAGTTGTTCCATTCTGAATTTTATAGCCTCAATCGGGTCAGGTAAGTCAATTGGGAAATGTTCGTTTTCGTATTGTTCTATCAATATTCCCAATATCTCAAGTTCGTCTCCCTCCTTAGTTCCTTTTTTAGCATCAAAAATTAACTCAAGTCTGTCCAACGCTTGTTGGTAGTCCTTTTTCGTCTTTATTGCTTTTAAGTTCATAGTCTTCAAATTTTACTCACATCAATCCTGTCGTATTCTATATGAGTCCCTACAAATCGAATCCAAATCATTTGATAGTGGAAATTAATCTTAACAATTAGTCGGTAGTTGTTACCTTTTATATTGAAAACAACTGCATTGTCTCCAAGAATACTTGCTGTCGGATACGCCTTTTTGGTTTCATTGGTATTTTTCCATTCACTCTTTTCGGCTTCTCGACACCAACACTCTAAAAAAAAGAGAAATCAAGTTCATGTAACGCTGTATCGTTATCATTTTATAAATTGTCTAGTCACAGTAAACTTCTTGTTAGACAGACGGAGAATATATTTGCCCTGGCTATAATGATTAATCAACATCGTACTCTCCTGGCCGACCATGTTGTATTTACCCATAACCCTACCCAGGATATCATATATCGTGTAAGCAGAAGTTTCATCTTCTTCAACTCCGGTCAGCAGAATGTTCAACTCCTCCGAAGCGGGATTGGGGAACAAACTCATGCTAAGCGATTGGTTTGAGTCTTCAACCGCTGTAACCATGTTCACGATAAGGGTTTGCTGCTTTTCTGGCGCAGGGCGATAATAATCGTCTCCTGCCTGACTGGCTGTTATGATTGTTGTTCCAACTTTTAAAATGGTAACGGTACTTCCATCAATTGATGCCACCATTGGATCTGAACTTGAATAATTGACTGGCAATTTTGAACTGGCAGTGGCAGAAAGATTAAAATCAGGATCTCCAAATATTTTTGAGCCAATGGGGCTGAAGGAGATGGATTGATTAATACCAATGTCATTATTAGCGTAGACATCCGGATTGATATCTACATTCAGGTTATGTTCGGTTAAACCGTCACAATTTCTGTTTCCCGTATACATACTGTGAAGATAGGTTCCTTTATCACATGACATTGCGGGCATGGGTTCGGCATCGCCACCCAAAATTAATGTACCACTAAAATTGGAATCCCATGCGGTGGATATATCTTTTATTAATGCACCTCCGTGAATTTTCGAAAAATAAGCACCCGCAGAGCCTGTAACCTGACCAGATTCGTAAACTTCAGATTGCGCATAAATTCCGGCCGTTCCTGAAACAAAGGCGTTGCCATATACTTGCGCTCCGTCCATAACTTTACTCCACTGCTTTACTACTGCATTGTCACGCACCTGAGCGTTTCCTTTAATAATAGCATAGTCTTCAATGCGGGCATTTCCACTAACAACAGCAGTTTCCAACACCTGGGCATTGGGCCCTACAAATGCACTCGATGAAACATTGGCTGTTGCAGCAACAAATCCACCACCATTAGGATGAGCGGCTCCGGCAACACCAGACACTTTATTGTAACCGGGTGAATAACCCTCGGGCTTTGCTCCTCCAATAAATATTTTATAGGGATACCGGTATGTCTTTTGGTAACCCTGATCCCACTGAACAAACGGATGGTATTTATCAGGGGTTCCTGTTACAACCAAATAGATTTTTTTATCGAGACTGGTGTAATCGAATGTGACCATTACGTTGTTGTCTTTATACAATGGACTATACCGTGGAGAACCATTTACATCTACTGCTACAAATCCATATCGCCATCCGGCACCACCGGCAGGGGCATTATCATAGCCTGAAAAACCTAAATCAATGGTACCGTTTTGCGCATTCGGGTATAACGGAATGATGTTGTAACCATAATCCTGCGGGGCTTTGTGCCGGGGAACTCTGTACCATCCTTTCTGCTCATCCATGGCATCGGGTACTGTGTATTTGTCATGCAAAAATATTTCACTATAGGTGGATAAATTTTTTTCTGCTTCGCGGATTGAGCTGCCAATACTATAATCCCAGGTTACGTTCTTCATTGACCTTATTCCGAACTCATCATTAATTCCCTGCTGGTCGGTTCCTATCAAACGGGCAAGGGTGGCTACTGGTGTTTCTTCGCCTTGCTTTTCATACCACAATCGATTTACAATTTCAACACCGTATTTGTCGGCAATATGTTGAAAGAAATACCAGCACGCATAGTGATGGCGATCCGAAAGCCATCCAAAACTGGCCGTGCGAAGATACCTGGCAATGTCTGAACCGCCTACAGCCATTGCATCTTTAAATTTTTGTACGGTCATGAACTCAGCATGGGTTTCCCATATGAAACCTCCTACCAGCTTACTATTAGGATTATCGGCATATACTTGTGCTTGTAACGAATGAGCTAATTCATGAGCAATTACATAGCCAGGACTTTGCACAGCTCCATAATGAATCCAGAGCGCGCCAATGGTATTATCATAACCTGCACCATATGCCCATCCGGTGAAACTTTCATTCTCCCAAGTTTCATTAATGATGATGATCATTTTATACTTTCCCAATTTTGTTCCGGGGGCATCTGAGATAAATTTGATCCCATTCGGGTCCCTGATATAAAAATCATAAATGCCTTCTGCTAAACTCAACACTTCAGTAGGATTAAAAGGTAATTGATCGGCTGGAAATTTTTTTCCCCAGAAAATGATGAAATCTTCAGATTGCTTGCTCCGGCTCATACTGAACTCCGAATTAGTATCGAATGAGGGAGACCAGTATATTTCTTTCCCGGTTCCTACTTTGAATTTAACAATTGAAGAAACTGTGCGTCCACCTGAGTTGTCATAGGCGATTGCTTTAACAAAATAGCGGGTATTATTATCCGGCATCCATTGATATTTAAAAGGAGACCCGGTAGCGGAACCAATCAGGATATCGTTTACATAAAACTCAACTTTCACAACCTGCCCGTCAGAGTCCGTGGCATTTGCAATGATATCAATTGGTTGACCGTTGGAAAACTCTGATTGATCAGATGGAGAAGAAATAGTAACCAATGGTTTTACATTACCTCTTAACAATCCAAAAACTTTCCATTCCAGAATACCGGTAGATAAATCACTTTTTGAATAAATCCGAATCCTGTCAGTAATTACGGTGTCGAATTTGGTCTTATTGTATTGGTTCAATACCTTACCATAACCGACTGGATTGCTTACTGGTTTGTAGGCCTCACTTTGAGAGTCCCAATATTCAAGATAATTGCTGGTTGGCGTGCCAATTCCAGCACCATCATTCCACCAATAAACATCAGATTCATATAAGGCGTATTCTCTTGGAAATTCATATTCAACCCAATTGAAAGTATTATAGAAGGCTTCTCCTCTCCAGTTACCATAGGCACCGTGATTGTGATCAGCCGAATTAATGGGTTCAAACCCATCATTCACCGCCTTTATATTTTCCCAAGGAGAGCAATAAGAAGTAGTTACAATAGCATTAGTAGCACGGTTTTGGGCATATAAAACATGACCTAATAAAATTAGTTGGAAAATTAAAGTTGCTAGTTTCGTAATGGGGGTATTAATTTCTTGATGAGCAATTTATTAATAATCGCGGGATTTGCAAATGGTAAAACGGTATGTATTATTTCTCTCTACTAATATATTCTATGGTTAATTAGTTGAATTGAAAGCATTCTTTATCACCGAGGAACGTGCCCAACATAAATTCTTTGTGTGGCCTACTGTGGTAAAAAAGTACAAGTATCTCTAAATCTGATCCTTTCTAAAGAATCTTTCAGAGTGAAATGTCACTCGTTAATTTGGGCACTAATTGGTACAGACCTATGCTTTCTCTTCCACGTTACAAAAAGAAACGCTCACTTGTTTCTTGGAGTAGAAATCGTTGGTGCTTTTGGTCGACTGTTGGCAATGTCCTCATGTGAATAAGTATTGGTGCTTTGGAGGAACGTTCCGAATATGAATTTAGCTTTCTCAGTATCGATTTGAAGAATATTCTGAGATATCAAACTGATTATTATCATTTTTTTGCATGAAATATTCCGTTAACTATAGTTAATAAAATTTCAACTATATGAATCCCGAATCCCCACAGAACCTCACCCGGCTAAAATGGGTTTGGATAAATTTTATTGCCTGGTTTGCAGGATTCGCATGTACCATGTCACTAATGTTTCCATATGAAGCACTTGGAATAGGAAATCAATCAGCAATTGGCTTGGGAATGGGTGCCGGAGTCGGTTTTGTGCAGGGACGCTTCCTAAAACGCTATCAGTTCTCCGCAAAGACATGGTTTTGGGCTAGTTTTATTGGGTTGTCTATTCCTTATTTATTATATGATGTAGGGGCATTTCTCATTAATCGATATCACCTTGCAATCAACACTACACCCGAATTAATATTACCATTTGCGACCGCTATTGGTAGTCTGCTTGCAGGTTGGATTCAATACGATAGAGTGCTACAAAAAATCTCAACCCGCAGGTGGCCCAATAGTTGGGATAGTTACAGGGCCTCTCTTACGCAAAGTAGTTAACCAGCAGCGATAAGATCAAAAACTGTTCTCAGGCACCTTGTTTAAAGTTAAAAGTCGACTGTGAAAAGCAATTTGTCGTCTGTGTCAGCTTCAGTAATAATATTGATAGTAGTCTCATGGGTTCGAAGCAATGGGTGCCAACGTTTTGTGTTTAAGGAGTTGCGGGAGTAGGAGGGTTTAAAAATGGAACGAAGTGGAATGTTAAACCCGACCTGCTGCGCAACTCTCCACGGTTAAGTACGAAATTAAGAAACCAA
>JAHEMS010000301.1:2656-5179 GCA_024643595.1 Bacteroidota bacterium | reverse complement strand
CTTGGGAGAAATTAACCTTGAGTCACAGCAATTTCCTCAAGTTTGGAGATTGATCAAAATGACCGGGAGCATGATTAACTCTGAAACAACCGGGGAAAACATGAGCTGGCAGGAATACATACGCATAAATGCTGATGGCACTTTTACCAAGCATCGGGAACAAAACAATAAGACGATTGAAGTCTCCGGCACTTATTCATTTGAGCTCATTGACCCTGATCAATCAACGGAGCTTACATTATTCTACGAGTCTGAAAGTGAACTGATTGGGAATTGCTATAACCAATTGATGGAAAAATATATTTTGCCTTCAAAATGCAAGTTGCAAGGCACCTGGTCATATTGTGATGGGCCAGGCCTGGAATATGAAAGACAGCCATAATCTGCTGTTCTACTACTGAGATTGTCGAAATTAGATTTCTCTGAATTTTTCACTGATTGACAAATCAGTCAGGCGCGTATTGGCCGTATGTCAACAACAATCAGTAAGAAGGATTCGCCTCGATCATTTCTGGTAAACAATGTGCCGGGACGCTATCCACGCTGTAGTCCAGGCTGCCTGAAAGTTAAACCCTCCCGTTTCTCCATCGAGATCGAGTACCTCTCCAGCGAAGTATAATCCAGGCATTATTTTACTTTCCATGGTGCTGAAATCAATTTCATGAATTGAAATACCTCCGCAGGTAACAAACTCTTCTTTAAATGTAGTCTTACCTTTTATCTGAAAAGGACAAGCGAACAACAATTCAATAAGCCGATTAAGTACTTTATTGGATTGATCACTCCATGTTCTTCCTTCTCGTGTGCCCGCCTTCAAACAAAGAAATTCCCAAAGTCTTTTCGGTAGGTTGAATAGGGGGTTCCCCAGGACTTGCTTTTTACTATTTTCATTTTTCAAATTATTCAGCACATTTCTTATTTCTGTTTCTGGATGCCCTGTCCAGTTAACCAATGCTGTAAAGTTGTAATTGACCTGATGCAGATCTACTGCCGCCCATGCCGAAAGTTTAATCACAGCCGGACCGCTAAGCCCCCAATGGGTAATAAGTATTGGCCCACGCTGTTTAAGTTTTGAACCTGCTATTTTCACTTCAGCTTCCGGAACCGCTACTCCCATCAAATCAGTAAATTCCTTTGACGAATCGTTGAAGGTGAACAAAGAAGGAATAGGTTGTACAATAGTATGCCCAATATCCGAAAGCCATTTATAATTCTCAGGTTTATGGTACCCGCCTACCGCAACAAGAACGTTGGAGGTAATGAATTTTTGTGAACTGGTATGAACATGAAATACATTTTCCAATTTCTGAATGTTAGTTACCTCTTCATTGATCTTAATTTCAATATTGAATTTTTCAACCTCCTTTAGAAAACAATCGATTATGGTTTGAGAATTATTTGTAACCGGAAATATGCGGCCATCCGCCTCGGTTTTCAATTTTACACCATGCTGCTCAAACCATGCTACAGTATCCTTGGCTTGAAATTCCTGAAATAAGTTTTTAAGAACACGTTGTCCCCGCGGATAATGTTTCGATAATGGCGTTGGCTGAAAACAATGATGAGTTACATTACATCTTCCTCCACCCGAAACTTTTACTTTCGATAAAAGCTTAGATGATTTTTCAAGGATCAAGACCTTCAAGCCTATTTTATTTGCCGCTGAATTAATCGCGCCAAAGAAACCAGCGGCTCCTCCACCAATCACGATGAGGTCATATTTTTCATGCAGTGATTGAGACATGTGTAATGATGAAATCAAATCACGTCAATCTGACCTCGGAGCAGGTCCTCAAACGTGTCTCTTCTGCGAATGAGTTTTGCTTCACCATCGATGATGAGGACCTCTGCAGGACGGAGCCTTGAGTTATAGTTCGATGCCATAGAATATCCGTAAGCTCCCGCATTTTTAATTGCCAAAAGATCACCTTCCTTTACCTCATTCAATTTGCGATCAGAGCCAATTGTATCCGTTTCGCATATATTTCCCACCACGGTATAAATTTTTACTGTGCCCGTTGGATTACTGATGTTAACAATTTCATGATAGGCATCGTACATCATTGGGCGGATCAGGTGATTCAATCCGGAATTTACGCCAACAAAGGTCAGCGATGGTGTCGGCTTCACTACATTTGTTTTCACCAACAAACAACCCGCTTCACTCACAATATACTTTCCAGGTTCAACCCATAACTCCAACTTCCTTCCATAACTTCTGTAAAATTCAGTGAATGCCTTACCTAACTTCAATCCCAGATCATAAACATTGGTGACCATATCCCCTTCCTTGTAGGCCACTTTAAAACCTCCGCCAAAGTCGATGAATCGTAATGATGGAAAATCCCTGGCAATACCAAATAAGATCTCAGCCATCTTTAGGAATACGTCCGTCTCTGTTATTTCAGATCCAGTGTGGATATGCAAACCATTGATGAGAATACTGTAATGCTCAGCCAACTGCATTATCTGAGGAAGCTGATAAACAGATATTCCAAATTTTGAATTACTGTGGCCCGTGGA
>JAHEMS010000301.1:0-2646 GCA_024643595.1 Bacteroidota bacterium | reverse complement strand
CCCGCCATGATGTGCGGATTTAATCGTACACAACAGGGGTAGGTGTTTCCATATTTTTTACCAAACTTTTCCAACACAGAAAGATTATCGAGGTTGATGTTAACCCCTAGCTCAACACCCTCAATGATTTCGTCAAAATCTACACAGTTTGGTGTGAACATAATTTCTTCGGGCGCAAACCCTGCCCCCAGTGCCAAATGAACTTCTTGAATAGATACTACATCAACTCCCGACCCGTATTTTTTCAACAGTTTTAAAATGGAAATATTGGTGAGCGCTTTTGCCGCGTACTTTACCTTTACGTCAGTATCACTGAAAGCACTCTTAATGCTTCTTAATTGGTGAATGATCTTTTCTGCATCATATACATACAAAGGTGTTCCAAACTGATTGCAGATTTCTGTCAAATCCAGGCCTTGAATCCGGTAGGTGTTATTGACTAATTCCATAAATTTAGAAAGCGCAAATATAACAGTACATCAACAGCCATTAAGGAGTTAGGCTGTTTTTCTTTACTATCTTCACGAAATGGATGCATTTCTTAAGGCCGTCCATTCGTGATCACTTAGGAAAAGAGATTCAATTAGCTATTTTAATATTATCAATAAGAATGAATTTATTTTCAAGAAAATCGGGTCAAGGCAAACCACTCATTATCTTACATGGACTCTTTGGCTCTTCTGATAATTGGTTTTCGTTGGCTAAAGTATTTGCAGAACATTTTACTGTTTTTCTAATCGATCAACGCAATCACGGTCAATCTCCACATACCGATGAGTTTAATTACAAGTTGCTCACCGAAGACCTGAATGCTTTTATCGAAGAAAATAATATTGAATACCCTCACATCATTGGTCACTCCATGGGAGGTAAAACAGCTATGAATTTTGCGGTAAAATATCCCGCCAAATTGGATAAATTGATTGTGGTTGATATTGCTCCCAAGAAATATCCGGTTCATCATGATCATATTCTGGATGGTCTTCATGATATCGACTTGAATACACTTACCTCCCGCAATGTGGCGGATCAATTACTTAGCCATCACATAACTGAACCAGTGGTAAGGCAGTTTTTGTTGAAAAATCTTGCTCGTACCAGTGAAAATAAGTTTGAATGGCGAGTTAACCTTCATGCCATTGATGAACATATTGAGGAAATTGGCGCTGGCATGCAATACGAAGGGCAGTTTACCGGACCTGCCCTCTTTATAAAAGGAAAGCGATCGGATTATTATTCTTCGGGCGATGAGGAAGCAATTTTAAAGATATTTCCTTCTTCAAAATTCATAACACTTAACACCGGCCATTGGGTGCAAGCGGAAGATCCCAAGGCGTTTGCAGAAACCGTTTTCAATTTTTTGAACGGCTTATGAATAAGGGTAAACTTTTTCTCATCCCGAATGTCATTGCAGAGGATACTGCTTTCGTGATCCCCGCACAGGTTAGAGAAGCGCTTCCTTTAATTCATCATTTTCTTGTTGAAGACATTCGCACGGCTCGCAGATATTTGAGCAGCCTCAAGATTTATCCCTCTATTGAAGAACTGCGGTTTGAGGTGCTCAGCAAAGACACCCCTTTGCAGAAATTACCTGAACTTATGGAGCCAGTGCTCCGAGGTTATAACTTGGGTGTGATTTCCGAATCAGGCTGCCCTGGTGTAGCAGATCCTGGCGCTCTTGCTGTCCAGTATGCCCACGAAAAAACTATACCCGTTATTCCATTGGTTGGACCCTCATCGATTTTTATGGCGTTAATGGCTTCCGGATTAAATGGGCAACAATTTACGTTTCATGGCTACTTACCCATCGAAGCGAAAGAAGCAGCTCAGCGAATTAAGGAATTGGAGCGTGAGTCCAAGACAAAAAACCAAACTCAGATTTTTATAGAAACACCTTATCGTAATAACTCGGTGTTTGACTATTTATTAAAAAACCTTCGTTCCGAAACAAAGCTAACGGTTGCAATTGATTTGACGGGCAAGAGCGAACTAGTACAAACGCTTACCGTGGAGCATTGGAAAAAACGAAAAGCAAGCTGGCCTAAAACCCCTGCTGTTTTTTTGTTCCTCGCTTGACCCTGTTAAATCGATATTGCAATGTCTTGTCATTTAAGCATAGTTATTATCTTTGCCCCCTTAAATTGAAAATTCAATAAAATATGCCATACCTATTCACCTCCGAGTCGGTTTCTGAAGGTCACCCCGACAAAGTAGCTGATCAAATTTCAGATGCCCTAATCGATTATTTCTTAGCCTATGACGCCAACTCCAAAGTAGCATGCGAAACTTTGGTAACTACCGGTCAGGTCGTGCTAGCCGGCGAAGTAAAATCCGAAGCTTATCTTGACGTTCAGGATATCGCCCGCGAGGTAATAAAAAAAATCGGCTATACTAAAAGTGAATACATGTTCGAAGCCAACAGCTGTGGCATCTTTTCCGCCATTCACGAACAGTCTTCTGAAATAAATCAGGGTGTTGAACGCAAGAAAAAGGAAGATCAGGGTGCGGGTGATCAAGGGATGATGTTTGGTTATGCCACCAATGAAACCGACAACTTCATGCCATTACCTTTGGAACTGGCTCATCTTTTATTAAGAGAATTATCCGTCATCCGTAGAGAAGGAAAAGTCATGACTTATTTACGTC
>JAHEMS010000300.1 GCA_024643595.1 Bacteroidota bacterium | reverse complement strand
AGTGATTGTCCATGCCAATATAGCATCCATGATTCTAAGTGAAGATTATGTAGGTACCCTAAATGATTGGCAGACCTACGTTATCGCCATTATCATTTGCTTTTTTACAGTTGCCCTTTTTATAATCATTGATAAGTACCTCCCTTCCTGGTTTGACACTCTTTCTGTTACCATCCAGGTGATTCAGATATTAGCGATTTCCGGGCTGGTCGTTTATTTCTTTGCTTATTATACCTTCAAGCTGGATATGGCTATTACACTTGGGGCCTCTGCTTTGGTAGGCCCATGTTATGACATTTTTAAAGGTTTCCAGAACCAGATTACGATTTGGCGTTATAAATGGCTTACCAAACGTGAAAGTGAGGTATTAAGTGAATGATATCAAATTGGCACGATTTTTTACTAATTTCGTAATTGCAAACATTAAAATACCATGAAAAAAGGCAGATTCTTACTTTTAATCAGTTTTTTCCTTCTTAATACATTCGTGTATGGCCAGGATTACACATTTCGCGTATTGGCTACCAAAGGATCAAATGAGTTAAAATCAGGTGATTCCTGGCAGGCAGTAAAAACCGGAGCCAGCTTAAAAGCAGGCGACGAGTTGAAAATCACCGAAAACGCTTCCGTTGGATTGGTGCATGCGTCTGGAAAACCACTGGAAGTAAAGCAGCCAGGCACTTATAAAGTATCTGACCTTGCATCAAAAGTAAGCGGAGGCTCTAGCGTGTTAAACAAATACACCGATTTTATTCTCAGTAGCAATTCTGCTGAAGCAAAGAAAAACAGGTTAAGCGCAACTGGGGCTGTGCACCGGGGCCTTGAGGATATAAAGGTTTTTCTTCCTGAGAATCAGAATGCAGAAATCTTCAATAACATTGCTTATGTAAATTGGGAAGCCAAAGGTGGCGCTCCGTATGTTGTTATATTCAAAAATATGTTTGATGAGGAGTTAGTAAAAGTTGAAACTTCAGAAACTTCTGTACGCGTTGACTTGAATGATCCTAAGTTTGCCAATGAGACAGCTATTCTAGTTGAGGTAAAATCCAAAGCAGATGGTAAGAGCAAATCAGAGCAACACCTGATTAAGAAACTATCACAAGGCAGACAAGATTCGATCAAAAAGTCATTTAATGAATTGAATAATGAATTAGGATCGGAAGCAACAGAATTAAATAAACTGATTCAAGCTGCCTTCTACGAGCAAAATAAGTTGTTTATTGATGCCATAGCGGCCTATGAAGAAGTAATTTTAATGGCGCCAGATAATGCTTCTTACAAAGATGCTTACGAGGAATTCTTATATAGAAACAAGCTTAAGAATCCCAAATAAGTAGAACAAATATTAAGTAGTAAAAACCTCGCCTGAAAGCGGGGTTTTTTTATTTACGCATTACAAATTATGTCACTTGTCAGGCAATTATATTCTCCTAATTTTGTAGGATAACCTTTTTCCAATGAGTGTATTAGTTAATAAAACCTCCAGAATAATTGTACAAGGCTTTACAGGCTCTGAAGGAACGTTTCATGCTGGCCAGATGATTGAATATGGTACCAACGTAGTTGGTGGTGTTACACCCGGTAAAGGAGGACAAGTGCATCTGGGTAGGCCTGTATTCAACACGGTAAAAGAGGCTGTGGAAAAGACCGGGGCCGATGTATCTATAATTTTTGTCCCTCCAGCATTTGCCGCTGACTCGATTATGGAAGCTGCTGAAGGAGGGATAAATGTTATCGTCGCCATTACCGAAGGGATTCCCGTAAAGGACATGATGATTGCCAAGAAATATGTAAAGGAAAGAGGGGCTACACTCGTTGGACCAAATTGCCCTGGAGTTATTACACCAGGAGAAGCAAAAGTCGGTATTATGCCTGGTTTCGTGTTTAAGAAAGGGAAAATTGGGATAGTTTCTAAATCAGGAACGTTAACCTATGAGGCTGCCGACCAGATAGTAAAAGCGGGGCTGGGTGTTTCAACTGCCATAGGGATTGGTGGAGATCCAATTATTGGTACGCCCACCAAGGATGCTGTAGAACTGTTGATGAATGATCCTGAAACCGAAGCGATCGTGATGATAGGAGAAATCGGTGGTAATTATGAACCTGTCGCTGCCCGCTGGATTAAAGAGAATGGAAATAAAAAACCAGTGGTTGGATTTATTGCAGGTCAAACTGCTCCTCCTGGAAGAAGAATGGGACATGCCGGGGCGATTATTGGTGGAGCCGATGACACCGCGGCTGCAAAAATGAAAATAATGCGTGAATGCGGTATTCATGTAGTTGAATCACCTGCGTTGATCGGTGATACCATGTTAAAAGCACTTGCTAAATAAATTTCTTGAAGCTATTTTATAAAAAAAGGGGGAGTTAGCTCCCCCTTTTTTTATTTAAGCTTAGAGCCCTTCTGTTATTTGAAAATACCTCTTAAGTTTTTCAGATCCTTTTCCATCCATCATAATAACAAGATAATCATCGGCATCAATCTTCAAAGAACTCTCCGGATTCTTATGAAATTTACGACCCTCACCGTTTAGTTTTACGATTCCAATTAATATTACATTACAGGTCTTCTTCAAATCAAAGAATGCCTTTTCATAAAATGTTCCGACAAAGGGATTATCCCATTTTATTTGTATTTGTTTTATATCATACTCAGTCTCATCGTGTGCATAGGCAATGATTTCCTCACTAAACAATGCCACATCAGGTTCATAAATATAGCTTGCCATTAACTTGGCTGAAATTTCGTTCTTACATATGGTGTAGGTAACCCCAGCATTTTGGAAAGTGCCTTTCAGATTCCCATTGTCCAGAGTAACCACGTAGTTAAGTTTAGAGAAATTCTTTTTCAGGTTGATTACGTAAACCAGTTTTTCTGTGTCATCATTCAGATTTACAAAAACTATAGAAGCCTCCTTGATATTCGCTTTCTCCAACATTTCAAAATTATTGTAATCAGAATAAAGCGTATAAACCTGATCACCTTTATAAAACTCATGTATAATATCAATGGAGGATCGCTCCTTGGTAATCACGGCAACGCGTTTTCCTGCGGCAATCAGATGACTCATTACCGATTGGCCAAATTCATTCCACCCGATGATAACCACATGATTCTTAAAATCTGTTCCATTAAAACCCATAGCTCTTTGTTCTTTAAGTGTACTCATAAAATTAGCAATCTGTCCAATAATAAAACCATATACACCCAAACTAGACAACATGGTTATAAAGCCCAGTATTCTGCCCGGGTAGGTAATCGGATATACATCACCATATCCAACAGTGGTGATTGTCGCTACAACATACCACAAACCGTCTTGCCATGAAACCATCTGGGAGCCGGGAACTTGCGATTCAATTGAATGAAGTAACACAATGATAGTTCCATAAAAAATAAATAATCCAAAAATGGAATAAATGAGGTTCCTGTGATCGGGTTTTTTCAAAAGGTGAACACGTTAATTTTATTCAAAGTAAGTAACAAAATATGTTTCAAATACCAAATCAATTATCACACGATGACAGTATCTGGGACACATCCTTAACATCAATAAGTCCCTGCTGGTGAGTCCATGTGTTGTAGATATAGGTAGCTATTTCAGCGACCTCCAATTCTGTTAATACAGGAATTCCTTTCATGGTCATGTTATAATCAACATCATTTACTATCAGTTGGCCAGATATTCCATACTTAATAGCACAAAGCACTTCCTTAAAATTATTATCCATAAAATCAGAATAATCCACCGGTGGGTATAACCGACCTAACCCCTTGCCGTTTGATTGATGACAATTGCTGCAATGCTTTTGATAGAGGGTTTGACCTTGCACATAATATTGCTGAAATTTAGTCGACCGCTTGTTGGTACTTTCAGGATTAGAATTGCACGAAATCAATAATGTGAAAAATATTGGATATGCTGCTAATCGAAGAATTCTTTTCAACATCATCAAATTCCTGATTCCCTTCGTAATCTTTTGATGTCTGTAATCAGCCGATTGACATCTTCTTCCTTGGTGCCATCATACTTACCTCTGATTCGTTGCTTTTTATCAATTAACAAAAAAGCACCACTATGAATTAAGCCGTCAGGTTCTGTTTTATCTTCCATGGCAGTGGCAAAATAACTGGTTTGGGCAATCTTAAAAATTGAGTCTTTAACTCCAGTTACAAAATGCCAGCGCTTGCTTTCAACCCCTAGCCTCTCCGCAAAGTCATGGAGTAAAGCGACTGTATCATATTCCGGGTCAATAGTGTGAGAAAGCAGAAGCACATCAGGCATTTCACGGGTGGCCTCATATACTCGAAGCATTTGAGTTTTCATTATGGGACAGATCGTCCTGCATGTGGTAAAGAAAAAATCGGCAACATATATTTTGTCCTGAAAAGTATCATTGCTTATGATCGTGCTGTCCTGATCGATAAATGAAAATCGTGCGATCATGTGGTATACCGTATCCATTCCTTCCACTTCACGTTGGCCAAAAATGGGAAGGTTCGTTTCTTTAACTGCACACGACGTTGAAAGCAATCCAAAGAAAATTGCGTATAGAACATTTTTACATGGAATCATCATTAATTTAAAGATCCAGCTGAATTTCATCTCCCTCCTGTATTTCATAATAGTCTAATGCAAATAAATTTTGACCGAAATTAATCTTATTATTTTCTTTTCTATAGGTCGACAAGGTTGCAAGAGGCTCGATCCCATTCTCAGCAGTTTCCTGATTGACAGTAGTTAATACGCAACGACCACAGGGTTTCACTGCTTTAAAACGGTTTTTCCCAATCGTAAAATTACGCCAATCGTCTTCTTCGAATGGCTTTCCCCCTGAAAATACCAAATTAGGACGAAATCGATTCATAGGAACAGGATCCTTTAATTTAATATTCAAATCATCCAATGAACTTTGACCGATGATCATATATGGATAACCATCGGCTAAACTTACCTGTTCACTACCAAGCCTGTATTTTTCCTCAACAAGCCTTGGATTTTCTTCAGAGAAAAACACCAAGCGGCAAGGGAATCCAAGTCGCTGAGAAAACCAATCGCTGTATCCCCCAAGTACTTCATGTGCCTCAACGATATCATCCCAAATAACAACTTCTATAGAATTTTCAGCAACGGGTGAATTTACCGGAAGATCGATATTATCGTTTTTGAAATTAACGGTAAAAATATCGCCA
>JAHEMS010000299.1 GCA_024643595.1 Bacteroidota bacterium | reverse complement strand
AGATGTCATTAGCTGACGCGGAAAAAGCATATACCAATTTGCTCAGTGGTAGTGTACTTTCCAATGAAGATAAGCTGGGGATTCGATATCATATCCTTATTCATGTTTGTCGTTTGTATCATGCGAAAGGCTGGGTACAACAATTTCATCTTGGAGCATTACGGAATAATAATAGCCGGATGCTGCGCGAATTGGGTGCAGATACGGGCTTTGATTCAATTGGTGATTTTCCGCAATCGCAAACCATGTCTCGCTTTTTTGATCAACTGGATAATAGTGATCAGTTGGCTAAAACTATTCTCTACAATTTAAATCCGGCTGACAATGAATTGTTCGCTACCATGACTGGCAATTTTAGTGATGGCACTACGCCAGGAAAAATTCAGTGGGGTAGTGGCTGGTGGTTTCTCGATCAGAGAGATGGCATGGAGAAACAAATGAATACACTTTCCAACATGGGTTTGCTTTCACGATTTGTGGGTATGGTGACCGACTCTCGAAGTTTTCTTTCTTTTCCGCGTCATGAATATTTCAGAAGAATTTTGTGTAACCTGATTGGAGAAGATGTGAAACGAGGAGAGTTGCCTGGTGATATGGCTCACCTGGGTAAAATGGTGGAAGACATTTGTCATAATAATGCGAAAATGTATTTCGGATTCTAGAGATTCTGTTGTTTCTTTAATGAGATGGTGTTGACATATTGTTAAGTAATATCCATTCATCGAACTTATTTATCACGCAAACAAAAAATAATGAGTGACCAACTGAATAAACGCCGAATTGGAAACTATCGATGGACCATTTGCGCACTTGTCTTCTTTGCTACAACAGTAAATTATCTCGACCGACAGGTTATCAGTTTATTGAAATCGGTCCTCTCTGATGACCTCAACTGGAATGATGGAGACTATGCCAACGTTGAAATTGCCTTTAAGCTGGCTTACTCTTTCGGCATGTTGGTCGCGGGAAGATTCATCGACAAATTAGGAACGAAAAAAGGATATGCAATGGCCACGGGCTTGTGGAGCCTTGCCGCGATGGCTCATGGGTTTGCCAATTCTACATTAGGATTTATTTTTGCCAGAACTGCGCTTGGAGTTAGTGAAGCGGGAAATTTTCCTGCCGCGATAAAAGCTACCGCTGAGTGGTTCCCGAAAAAGGAAAGGGCGTTTGCAACTGGAATTTTTAATTCCGGAACAAACATAGGGGCGATCGTTGCACCGCTTACTGTGCCATTTATTGCAGTAGCCTGGGGATGGAAGTGGGCCTTCATTATCACAGGTGCTATTGGTTTTATCTGGTTAGTATTATGGCAGATTTATTATACCCATCCGGAAGATTCCAAGAAATTAAGCAAAGAGGAATTCGATTACATCCATTCTGATAAGGAAGATGAAGCAATAGAGCAAGCAGGAAAAGGTGAAAAGGTATCATGGTTTAAATTGCTAAAGTATCGCCAGACGTGGGCTTTTGCGTTAGGTAAATTTTTAACTGACCCGATCTGGTGGTTCTACCTGTTCTGGTTGCCTGATTTTTTACAAAGTGAGTATAAATTGAGCATGATAGAGATGGCGGTGCCCGTTGCTGTGGTGTACTTGATATCGACCATCGGAAGCGTAGGCGGGGGCTATTTACCCATGTATTTTATCAACAGAAATATGCCGGCCTTTAAAGCGAGAAAAACAGCGATGTTCATTTTTGCACTTTGTGTATTGCCTGTGGTTTTTTCACAATATGCGGGCGAAATCAATATGTGGTTGGCCGTGTTGGTTATCGGCATAGCAGCGGCCGCTCATCAGGCATGGAGCGCTAACATTTTCACCACCGTGTCAGACATGTTTCCCAAAAAAGCTACCGCATCGGTAACTGGAATTGGTGGTATGGCCGGGGGTATGGGAGGTATTGTGCTTACCTGGGCAGTGCAGAAGAACCTATTCGTGCACTATCGGGAAATAGGCGAAATAGAAAAAGCATATTTCATTATGTTCCTGATTTGTGGTGCCGCCTACCTTATAGGTTGGTTGGTGATGCACATGCTTGCGCCGAAAATGACGAAGGTGAAGTTGTAACTTTTGCCGGAAGATTAACGCATTATGGTGAGTCAGGTCGTTAAAGGAAATAGTTAATCCATTTCTACCATTGCTTTGATTACTCCATTGGCCGGATTCAGCCATGATGAAAATTCCTCTTTCACTTTTGAAAAGGGCGCACGATGGGTGATATAGTTTTCGGGCTTGATGTTACCGTTCGTAATTGATTTAATAACGCGATCAAAATCTTCTCTCGTAGCATTGCGGCTGCTCATCAAGGTGGCCTCTCGCTTATGAAATTCAGGATGACTTACACTGATATCTCCTTTTTGCAGACCCACTAAAATATATCGGCCACTGTGAGCCATAAAAGAAAATGAATTATTAATGGCATTCAGATTTCCGGTAGCATCAATCACTACCGTGGGCATATCACCATTGGTAATCTCCCGAACATAGGCTATTGCATTGGTCTGGAGTGGATTAATTGTATAGGGTATATTCAATTTCTCTTTGCAGAAATTCAAGCGATTCTCGGAAATATCAATGGCGATTACCTGGCCACCGGCAATTCGGGCGAATTCCATTACGCCTAAACCGATAGGGCCAGCGCCTACCACTAAAACAAATTCACCTGGTTTGATATCGGCTCTTCGTATGCCATGTGCACCGATTGATAATGGTTCAATCAACGCCAATGAATCCACAGACAGTCCATTGCTATGGACAAGCGAATAATTTGGAACCGAATAATATTCCGCCATTCCGCCATCAATGTGTACGCCAGCTACGTTCAGCGTTGCACAACAATTAGTTCTTCCATTTCGGCAGGCGATGCAACGCCCGCAATTAAAGTAGGGAATAATGGTAACAGTTTCTCCGATATTAAAATCAATGTCGCCATTAATATCAGCAATTTCACCGGCCAGTTCATGACCAAATATTCTGGGATAATTAAAAAAGGGTTGTGTACCTTCAAAAGCATGAAGGTCTGTTCCGCATATTCCAATTCTTTTGATTTTTATTAATGAATGATCTTTTGTTAAGGCAGGTAGTTCTCCGTCGCTGTATTCAAAATGACCGGGAGAGGTACACGTCAAAATTCTCATTATCAAACTGGTCTATCGTTCGCACATGTTACTTCTGCCTGGCAAGTTCCAATGCCTTGGTGGTTGTATAATATTTAGAAAGCATATTAGGAACTTCCCACTGAGGCAGATTTCCTTTTTCGAGATATTCCAGAAACTTTTCGGTAACCCGTCCAAAGTGAGCTTCATGTCCTTCCTTATATTTTTCAGGGATGGTTACTTCCCATAAATCACCTGATTTCATGACTCCGATACCTGGATAGGAAGATTGGAGTTTGGAAACTTCAGTATTGAGTAGGGTTTCAAAATCAGCGCTTGATGTAATGGGTTGAATATACAGCGTAGGCTTATACTGTTGTTCGGCACCTTGCTTGATGATCAGGTTTGCTTTAGTTCCGCGCATGATGGAATAATGAGTGTCGCCAGCGCCTTCAGGTGCCTTGTAGTTCCAGATAACGGAAACTTTGGCATGTACATTTTTTAGTTTGTAATTGATCTCCCCATTGGAGTATATCTTTAACACACTGTCATCCTCCACATATTTTTTCATGTAATCAGGAAACTCGTCAAGCTTAGTAATGGCTTTGAATTCACTGAGTGTCATAGCGGTGGCCGTACGCACCGCATTATTAATTTGAATGTCATTCTGATAGTCTATGATTTGATCAGGGAAACATTCCCACTGAACAAGATCAACCAGGTGCGTGGTGACATCAACAATGCCTTCACCTTGTTGTGAAACATCCATAAACCACGGTGGTCTGGTGAGAATGCTACCTGATACGTATTTAAAAAAATGATGAACGCTTTCTTTAGTTACTGATGGATTATCAGGAGTGCCTTCTTCCAATGTTCCGAATACTTCTGTAGACATGGAGAACTCACGCTGAAGCATGGTGGTGATTTCATAGCGTTCGGTCATGATATCATAAAGAAGTAATTTGTTTTTACCGGCATTATCGAATGATGTTATTAATGTTTCAAAATCTTTCGCGTCAATAATCATCGGCTTATCGGCAAGCACATGGAAACCTGCGTCCAGTGATTTAGAAATGTATTCTGCTTTTTTCAGGTTGTTGCCTGAAATAACGACTACGTTGCCCGTTTTCTCCTCCAGCATTTTTTCGAAGAAATCATTTCCGGTATAAACCACTTCATTCCAATGGGTTGGTGATTCAGCCCTGGTATTAAAGCCATTGATCCGGCCAAGATGAAGTTGCAGGTCGGGGCCAGCAGGTGCATACACATGTACGGTGGAATCTACATTATCGTACATCGACTTTTGAACCAATGCGGCATGAAAATGCCCAGGATCAAGGGTCAGGATGTGTACTGCTTTATTATTTTCCACGGGTTCAGTTTTTTTACAAGATGAAAGACAAACCAGGAATATGCATAGCCCCAGCGCGGCGACAGATTTAAAATTTAGATGAATCATTGATTTATTATTTCATGAAGTTTGATAAAGTGTAAGCAGGGCGTTGCGGACGCGTGAGCATCTTATTCGCCTCGTCATCATTTTTGAATTTCTCTGTCTTGGGATCCCAATAGACTTTTCTGTCAAGTTTCATGGCGATGTGGTGCACTAAACAAGCTGAGCACGAACGATGAGCCTCTTCAACCGGGGCAATATTCGGTTTTTTATCCCGAATGCTTTCCAGCCAGTTGCCGTGATGATCTGCGCTTACCATAAAGTGAAATTCATTAGGACCAATAACTGACTTGATGATTTTCGGATCGCTCGCATCCAATGGTTTGGTTCCATCTGAATTGATTACCGGATCACTGGAAGTTGCCTGGTAGTTTCCGCGCGTTACAAAAATCCAGCCTTCGGTACCCTCGAACTTAATGCCATTAGGAATTTCATTGCTCACAATCATATGAACCCCGTTATCATAAAGCGCTTCTGTTCTGAAGATGCCATGAACATCCCATAAGCCACTCTTTGGAAACTCAGCATGGCCCCATACTTGAACAGGACCTGATCGCTCCATACCCATACCCCAATGGGCTGAGTCAATATGGTGGGCTCCCCAACCAGTGATCATCCCTGCTCCAAACTGTTCGCAACGCAGC
>JAHEMS010000298.1 GCA_024643595.1 Bacteroidota bacterium | reverse complement strand
CATTATGGGCTGCTATTCTAGCATCAAGATTGGAAGAGAATCCGATATAGATTTTATGATGAGTAATGCTGTATAAAACATACACTGTAAACACGATCTTGAAAAGATATGTATTAGCTATGGTAGCGCGGGGGGGAGTTGAACCCCCGACCTTTGGGTTATGAATCCAACGCTCTAACCACCTGAGCTACCGCGCCATTTACTAAGAAATCAATGCATCGATTTCGAGGCGCAAACATACAAACTTTTCTTATTATCAAAAGACACGCTGAATGCAGACTTATGATATTTTCCTAAAAAAATAAATGGCCTTGTTTTTGAAGCTATCTTTGGGCATTGATATGAAAAAGATAGATAAGCTTATTCTGGCTTCTTTTCTCGGACCTTTTATACTTACCTTTTTGGTGGTGGTATTCATTCTTTTGAATATCCACATGCTTAAATATTTTGATGATATCATTGGTAAGGATTTAGGATGGGATGTTATCGGGCAGTTACTTTTTTATTTTGCCATATTCAATACTCCCGTTGCGCTACCGTTAGCGGTTTTGCTTTCGTCTTTAATCACTTTTGGAAACCTTGGCGAACATTTTGAACTCACTGCAATTAAAAGCTTAGGAATCTCCTTGTTAAGAAGTTTGTTGCCAATCTTCGGATTTGTTCTATTGATAACCGGAGGCGCTTTCTTTGTTGGAAACTATATGGTACCCAAAGCCGCTTTGGAGGCGTATAGTTTATTGTATGATATTAAGCAAAAGAAGCCTGCGCTGGATTTGCGCCCAGGGGCTTTCTACAGTTCTATTCCAGATATCAGTATAAAAGTAAATGAACGATTGCCCCAGGAAGGATTACTAAAAGGTGTTATTATTTATGATCATCGTGGCCGGGCTGGTAATAAAGAAGTGACCGTTGCAGACTCAGGTCGAATGTATACGTTCATGAATGACCAATATTTGAAACTGGAACTGTTCAATGGCTATAATTACATTGAAGGGGCAGGTTCAGGTACAGATATTACTTCAGGTCGGAGCACCGATGATACGTTTCGGAAAACAAAATTTTCAAAAACACAGATAGTGTTTGATCTTTCATCGTTTGGTTTAAATCGCACCGATAAAAAATGGTTTCAGAGCAATCGTATCATGCGCAACATGAATCAGCTGAAGTATGATATGGATTCGGTTAATACTGAAATTAAAACGCAAAAAATTCTAATTTATTCGGCAAGTAATCAGGCGTTTAACTATCATCAGGAAAATGACGCAATCGCCTGGCCCGAGGACATTAAAATACTTAAGCAGAAAAGAGATTCTCTCGTTTTAGCAAAAAGAGATGCTGGAATTGAAAACAGGCCGGTTGATATAAGGCCGACTATAAAAGAAACAAATCACGATCCAATTATTGTCACCGATAAGGTAAAGTTGTTATCCGACAGCCTTTTTAAAGTCCCATACTCTGATGCAGAAATCAGCCAGGCATCCAACCTTGTACGGATCATGAAAAGTCAACTTTATAACGCGAATCAGCAGATACTATCCCATAAAGATCAATTTGTTCAATTTGAAGTTCAATGGCACAAGATATTGGCCAATTCAATTGCTTGCATTGCTATGTTTCTTATTGGAGCGCCATTGGGTTCAATTATTAAAAAGGGAGGCCTTGGTGTGCCGGTGCTGGTTTCCATATTGTTTTTTATTGTTTTTTATGTGCTATCCTTAATGGGCGAAAAATGGGCAAAGCAGAATGTTCTTAGTGTCCCAGCGGGTATGTGGTTGGCTAATATGATTCTTGTAAGTATCGGGTTATTGTTTTTGAGGCAAGCCCGTTCAGATGCACGTCTTTTTGATGCGGATTTCTATAATGTTGTCTGGGATAAAATAAAGACGCGGTTTTCGAAGAATTAAACCAGTAACTTTTAGTGGATAACTTGCTTTTTAGCGTGTATCGCCATACTTTTGCGCGTTAAAATATAGAAAAAGACAAAATTTAGAAGAGATGTACCTCAATTCAGAAAAGAAGCAGGAATTGTTTAGCAAACATGGGTTTGCTAAGAAAAAGACAGACACAGGCTCACCAGAGTCTCAAATTGCATTATTTACCCACCGTATTAATCATTTGACTAGTCACCTTAAGGGGCAAAAGAAAGATTATTCTACTCAAACCGGCCTTTTGAGACTGGTAGGTCAGCGTAAAAAATTGCTTAACTACCTACAAAGAACAAATATTGAGAGATACAGATCAGTAATCGCTGATTTGGAATTAAGGAAATAAGCATACGCAATAAGCCGGATAGGGAATCAGTTCAGGTTCCCTTTCGCTTTTTTATAAACTATTGAAAGGCTGTGAATTGTAGGTCTTTCTACCAACTCATACATTAATGAATTCAACTATTATTACAAAATCTTGTGCGCTACCTGATGGACGCCAAATTACAATTGAGACCGGAAAACTTGCACGCCAGGCTGATGGCTCGGTAGTGTTAAGAATGGGCAACACGATGTTATTGGCAACAGCCGTTGCTTCACAAACAGCTAAAGAAGGTGTTGATTTTTTACCGATGTCGGTTGACTACCAGGAAAGATTTGCATCTACCGGCAAAATTCCCGGTGGTTTTTTAAAACGAGAAGGAAAACTTTCTGATTATGAAGTATTGATCAGCCGATTGGTTGATCGAGCAATCCGCCCACTTTTTCCGGATGACTATCACGCAGAAACTCAAATTAGTATTCAATTAATATCCGGTGATCTTAATGCGTTGCCAGATTCATTAGCGGCATTTGCTGCATCCGCAGCACTTTCTGTTTCTGATATTCCATTTCAAGGACCAATTTCAGAGGTTAGGGTTGCCCGTATTGATGGTCAGTATCTTATCAATCCTACACAGGAGCAAAAAGAGAGAGCCGACTTGGATTTCATCGTAGCTGCTTCCATTGAAAATATTTTGATGGTAGAGGGCGAATGCAAGGAGATCAATGAAGAAGACATGCTGGAAGCATTGAAGCTTGCTCATGCGGCAATAAAGGTGCAGTGCCAACTCCAGATCGAATTAGCTGAGGCAACGGGAAAGACTCAAAAGCGAGTATATGAACATGAAGTGAAGGATGAAGCGTTCAAAGCTGAACTTCATTCACTTCTTTACGATAAAGTTTATGATGTTGCGCGTCAACAATTAAAAAATAAGCACACCCGATCAGAGCTTTTCGGTAAGATAGTCGAAGATTATCTATCCTCTTTGCCAGAAGATTCTACGGTGAATAAGGACCTGGTTAAAAAGTATTACAAGGATATTCAGAAGAAAGCATGTCGTGACCTGGTTCTAAATGAAAAGGTTCGTTTGGATGGGCGTAAGACCAACGAGATTCGGCAGATAACTTCCGAAATCGATTACCTTCCTTCAGCGCATGGTTCTTCCGTTTTTACCCGAGGGGAGACGCAATCACTCAGTACAGTAACTCTTGGAACTAAATTGGATGAACAGATGATTGATGGGGCCATGTTTGATGGTACCAACAAATTCATCCTACATTATAATTTTCCTGGATTTTCAACAGGAGAGGTAAAACCTAACCGCGGACCTGGAAGAAGGGAAATCGGTCACGGTAACCTCGCCATGCGTGCATTAAAGCAAGTGCTTCCTAATTTAACGGAAAGCCCCTACACAATTCGTTTGGTTTCCGACATATTGGAATCTAATGGATCATCATCAATGGCAACGGTGTGTGCTGGTTCACTAGCACTTATGGATGCTGGAATTCAGATTAAAGCTCCGGTTTCGGGTATTGCGATGGGAATGATTTCTGATAGTGCCTCTAAAAAATATGCCATTCTATCTGATATCCTGGGTGATGAGGATCATTTAGGTGATATGGATTTTAAAGTAACCGGTACAGAATTTGGTATTACGGCTTGCCAGATGGATTTAAAAGTTGACGGACTAACCTATGAAGTTCTTAAAGAGGCGTTGGATCAAGCCAAACAGGGGCGTCTTCATATCTTAAATGAAATGAAGAAAACCATTGCCACGTCTAACCCTGACTTGAAACCGCATGCTCCACGTGCCGTAACCATTACCATTGAGAAAGAATTGATTGGTGCTGTAATCGGACCAGGTGGAAAAGTGGTTCAGGAAATTCAAAAGACTACCGGTGCAACGGTGGTAATTGAAGAAGTAGGCAACAAAGGTATTGTGAACATATTTGCGACCAACCAAGAAGTGATGGACGCTGCTGTTAGGAGAATAAAAGCAATTGTGGCCGTTCCAGAAGTTGGCGAGGTATATGAAGGAAAAGTGAAGTCAATCATGCCATTCGGTGCATTTGTAGAATTCATGCCTGGTAAGGATGGCTTATTACATATTTCAGAAATCAAGTGGGAACGACTTGAAACAATGGATGGAGTAATGGAAGTGGGAGAAGAGGTAAAAGTAAAACTGGTAGAGGTAGATAAAAAAACAGGTAAATATCGATTGTCACGAAAAGTACTTTTGCCAAGACCACCAAAAAAGGAGGAAACACCAGCAGCTTAGATTTGCTTATACAGCTTTTTGGAACTAATTTTTCAACTTTACGTGTTTAGAATTTAACCACTAAATAGCGCGATGAGACAATTAAAGATCAGCAAGCAAATTACCAACCGCGAAAGTCAATCGCTGGATAAGTACCTTCAGGAGATAGGTAAGGTTGATTTGCTTACACCTGATGAGGAAGTGGAGCTAGCTAAGAGGATAAAAGAAGGTGATCAGATTGCACTAGAAAAATTAACCAAAGCCAACCTGCGTTTTGTGGTCTCCGTGGCGAAACAATATCAGAATCAAGGACTTTCTCTCGGTGACCTGATCAATGAAGGGAACTTGGGTCTCATCAAAGCAGCGCAACGTTTTGACGAAACACGTGGTTTCAAATTTATCTCCTATGCCGTATGGTGGATTCGTCAGTCAATTCTGCAAGCGCTGGCCGAACAATCGCGTATCGTTCGTTTACCATTGAACAGGGTAGGTTCACTAAATAAAATATCTAAGACATTTTCAGAATTAGAGCAGAAATATGAGCGTGAACCTTCGCCTGAAGAATTAGCGGAAGTGCTGGAAGTAACGACTGCTGAAGTTGTTGATACGATGAAAATTTCAGGTCGTCATGTTTCCATGGATGCCCCATTTGTTCAGGGAGAAGAGAATAGTCTTCTGGATGTACTCGAAAAT
>JAHEMS010000297.1 GCA_024643595.1 Bacteroidota bacterium | reverse complement strand
GGGGGATATGCCAAAACAACCGATGAACTTATTGAATTTATAATCCAATTTGAAAGACAATTCAACGTGCCACTCGATCCAATTTATACAGCGAAGATGATGTTTGGAATAATTGATTTAATAAAAAAGCAATATTTTCATCAACGATCAACAATTCTGATCATGCATACCGGCGGTCTTCAAGGAAGAGCAGGATTTAATTTCTGATCACACCCCGTAACCAGGTAAAAACCCTTAGCCCACCCCGTTCTTCCGGTAACACCCCACTTTCAGCAGCGGCTTTAACTTTTTCAATAGTATAGAAGGCAGTAGGAATGAGTTCTTTCAGCTGGTTAAGAAGGTCATCCAAACGTTCTCGCTCAAGCACTGTGAATACAAGATTTTCCTTTCCGTCAGGTCCTTCTGCATCGACTTTGGTAAATCGAAAGCGTTGTGTATTGAGATATTCGATAAGCAAGTTAACCTCTTTACGCGTAATGATTCGAACGATAACTTTTCCGTAGGCAATTCTCTCTTCGATGATCATTCCAACAAAAATACCCGAAGCGAAACCGGCCGGATAGGCAACATAGCAGAGCCAGTTATCCAAGTGCTTGAATATCTCGCGTATCACCAGCAACCAGATAAAGGCTTCGAAAAATCCCAGCAATGTTGCTGTCAATCTCCGTCCTCCCAGCATGTAAATTATCCGAATGGTATTGATCGAAACATCGCAAATACGGGCGATGAAAATGAGAAGGGGTAAAATCAGAAAACTGAAAATTTCCCCTGAAAACCCAAGTGTATCTGTGAAAAATGATTCCATCCTAACCGAATAAATCGTTGAACACCTCTTCCAATTTGCCAAAGACTTTGACCGTAATTTTGGTCTTATTTAAGTCCAATGATTTTTGACTGTATTTAGAAATATAAATCATTTGAAATCCAAGCTTCTCTGCTTCAGATATCCGTTGATCAATTCTATTCACGGCGCGAAGTTCACCCCCCAGACCAACTTCAGCGGCAAAGCAGATTTTATCATTCACCGGTATCTCCTCCATCGAGGAAATGATAGAGATACACAAGGCAAGATCGATCGCGGGATCTTCTACATATATACCACCGGCCATATTCACAAAGACATCCTGAGTGCCCATTCGGAAACCACATCGCTTCTCGAGAACGGCCAGTAGCATGTTTAATCGCTTCTGATCAAATCCAGTGGGAGTGCGCTGAGGCGTTCCGTATGAAGCAGGACTGACCAACGATTGAATTTCAATCAATAAAGGACGATTACCTTCAATTGTCGCTCCTATGGTGGCACCACTTAATTGACCGTCTTTTTGAGAAATTAATATTTCGGAAGGATTCGAAACTTCACGAAGGCCATTGCCAAGCATTTCATAAATTCCAATTTCAGAGGTAGATCCGAATCTGTTTTTTGTAGTGCGAAGAATGCGATAGGCGAGGTGACGATCACCTTCAAATTGAAGAACCGTATCCACCATGTGTTCCAACACTTTGGGGCCCGCCAGCAGGCCATCTTTGGTAATGTGGCCAACGAGAAATACAGGCGTATTGGTCTCCTTGGCAAACTTCATCAATTCACCAGCAGATTGTCTTACTTGGCCAATACTTCCTGCCGCTGAGTCGAGCAAATGGGAATGAAGTGTTTGAATCGAATCAATAATAATAAGATTGGGATTCAGCGATTCAACGGCCTGAAAAATATTTTTAGTGGCCGTTTCGGCCAGCATATAGAAATTTTCATAAGTGCCTTTTGGGTTTGAAGAAAGTCGCTCGGCTCTCATCTTAATTTGTTGCTCACTTTCTTCACCCGACACATAAAGAACTTTTGCTTTCTGAAGAGAAAGGCCAAGTTGTAGCATTAATGTGGACTTACCGATGCCAGGCTCGCCACCAATCAGAATTAGAGAACCGGGAACAATACCTCCACCCAATACCCGATTTAATTCCTGATCAGGGGTAGCAATACGAATTTCTCCTGCCGATTCGATTTCATTAAGCGTCTTAGGTTTACTGATTCTGTTTTTGGAAGAATCTTGTCGCCAATCATGGCGATCTGTTTCATTTTTTGTAACAACTTCTTCCACAAAGCTATTCCATGATCCACATGAAGGACATTTACCAATCCATTTGGGTGACTCATGCCCACAACTTTGGCAAAAGAATAGTGTTTTGGTTTTGGCCATTATCGGATCGGCGCATTTGCTTCTTTGGCCATCACATAGTAGACCAGACGTTCGGCCATAGATGGCCACCACTTGTTCAGCCAAATAGCTAATTTTCCCTGCCCGGTTAAAACCAATGATCGCTTTCTTTTTGCTACCGCCTTATAAATATGATGAGCACACTCTTCAGCAGTCATCATCTTCTCTTCTACGCGCGGAGATTCCCCTTGCTCATGACCATCTTTTGTCAGGGCATGTTTTCGGATATTGGAAGCAGTAAATCCCGGGCACGCGGTGAGAACGTGAACTCCTGTTTTTAGTAATTCCGTTCGCAAGACACCTAAAAAACCATTGAGTGCAAATTTGGATGATGAGTAACCCGTACGTCCAGGCAAACCAAGAAATCCGGCAATGGAAGAAATACCCACGACAGATCCTTTATTTTTTATGATTTCGGGAAGACAATAATGGGTAGCATAAAGGGCACCATAAAAATTAATTTCCATGACCTTTTTAACAACATCGATTTCCACTTCTGAAAATAAGGCACGCATGGAGATGCCCGCATTGTTAATTAAAATATCAATAGTGCCAAATAACCGAATAGCCTCTTCCGCCATGGCTTTGTTGTCATTTTCAATGCTCACATCGCCTCTAAAGCCATGTATATCAATGTTTTTATTTCTTAGCTCATTGATAGTAATATCTAACCCCACTTGATTGCGGCCAGTAATGAGAATTTTTGAACCTTCTTTACCAAACTTTTCTGCCAACGCTTTACCGATTCCGGATGAGCCGCCGGTGATGACTATTACTTTGTTTTTCATGCACAGAATATGGGGTAAAAGTAATCAAAACATTGTTTTATTTTTGATGCTATGTTTTTATTAACATGGCTATCCCGGCTGCCCTTTCCGGTGCTATACGCATTTTCTAATTTTCTTTTTGTGATTAGCTACCACGTTGTTGGTTATCGGTTAAACGTGGTGCGCAAAAACTTAAGAAACTCATTTCCTGATAAAAGTACGGATGAGTTACAGAAGATAGAAAAACAATTCTACAAAGACCTCTGTGATTATAGCGTTGAAACGCTAAAACTTCTTACGATTTCCAAAGAAGAGTTGATGAAAAGAATGGTTTACAAGAATCCGGAGGTTGCGCAACCTTACGCAGACCGAAAACAGTCTGTCATGTTACTTACCTCTCATCAATTCAACTGGGAATGGCTGCTGACTTCGGGTTGTTTGTACTTACCGTTAAAGGTCGACTTTGTGTACCAAAAGCAAAGCAGCAAACTTTTTGATAACTTTTCTCTAAATGGTCGTACCCGGTTTGGTGCTCATCCCGTAGAACGAGAGCAAGTAGCACGTGAAGCCTTAAGAAGAAAGGATATTTTACGGGGCATTGCGATCATGGCGGATCAGTTTCCTGGCCATTATCATGATAAAAAATACTGGACAACTTTTATGAGTCAGGACACGGCCTTCTTTTTGGGACTAGGCCAACTGGCATACCTCACTCAATATCCTGCACTATTTTTTGGAGTGAGAAAAGTAAGAAGAGGCTATTATGAGGCAGAAGGATTTGTTATTTCCGAACCGCCTTATATTAAAGACAGTCAACAAATCGTGGAGGATTATGTGACTGCAACGGAAAAAATTATACGACAAAACCCATCGGGCTGGCTTTGGTCTCATAATCGCTGGAAGAGAACTCGTGAAGAAGTGACCAATAATTAATTTAAAAGCATTTCAACATCTTCGCGCGACAACGTTTTGATTACACTCTCTTCATTTTGTATAAGATTTTCCGAGAGTTTTAATTTATGCTTTTGTAACATCAGGATCTTTTCCTCTACCGTGTTTCGGGTAATAAACTTGTAGCTGAACACTTTTTTCTTTTGACCGATACGATGGGCCCGATCGGTAGCCTGGGCTTCCACGGCAGGATTCCACCAGGGATCTAAAATAAATACATAGTCAGCCTCAGTAAGATTAAGCCCAAGACCACCAGCTTTGATGGAGATCAAAAAGACTTTCAAGTAAGGATCTTTATTGAACTTTTCAACCTGCTCTTTTCTGTCATTGCTAGAACCGTCCAGATAGGCAAATGGAATCTTACGGTTTTTAAGCATTTCCTTGACAATATCAAGATGCTTCACAAATTGACTAAAGATCAAAACCTTGTGACCCTCCAGTAACGCATTTTCAAGCATGTGAGAAACATCTTCCAGTTTACCAGAATCTCCTTCATAGCGAGGCTCAACCATTTTAGGGTGATTCGATAGTTGCCTTAGTTTAGTTAGGCCCTCCAGGATCATCATCCGCGAATTATTAATCCCTTCCTTGTCGATCTGATCAAGAATTTTATGACGATAGAATGATTTTGCCTCTTCATATTTTTTCTCCTGCTCTACCGTCATGTTGGTATAATAGACATTCTCCACTTTTTCAGGCAGGTCAGTGGCCACTTGCGATTTTAACCTGCGAAGAATGAAAGGTCGGATAATTGAATTGAGTTTTTTAGTTTTTGCTTCATCCTGTCTTTTTTCAATGGGCACCTGATACTCATTCTTAAAGAAAGTCTGGCCGCCTAAAAGGCCAGGATTAATAAACGTCATTTGTGACCACAAATCCATGGTGGTGTTTTCAAGAGGCGTCCCGGTTAGCGTAAGCTTATATCGTGATTTCAATTCCATCACCGCTTTGGCAATATTTGCACTTGGATTTTTTATCACCTGAGACTCATCCAGAATTATATAATTGAATTGGAATTTTTGTAGCAAATCAATATCAAGTCGTGTAATACCATACGAGGTGAGTACTACATCATATTTGGAAAAACGCTCAATATCTTTATTTCTTAACGTCCCTGTGTATGTGAGAATTTTTAATTCGGGCGCGAACTTTTCCGCCTCCATTTCCCAGTTGTAAATGAGCGAGGTAGGCATGATTAATAATGAGGTACCATTTTTTTCTTTCTCTTTTTCAGCCTGTAAAAGGGCCAGTGTCTGTACTGTTTTGCCCAA
>JAHEMS010000296.1 GCA_024643595.1 Bacteroidota bacterium | reverse complement strand
GGTAAATGGGATTTCAATTTAACCCGGCGCTGGGCTATGTAGAGAGCGTTAGCAATGAACCCATGTAATGGCGTTCAGAGACCAACAACCTTTCAACATTAATCAAACGTATTGAACCTGAAAATGAAATACCAGAATAGCAGGGATAAGGGAATAATTAACCAGGTCATTATGATTAAAAGCTTGAGCTTTTCATAATAGATTGCTATTCCTATTGATATCGCGTGTGCCAATATGATTACTGCCATAGTCAGTGCCATGATAACCAATCCGCCAGCCGCATTGGAAGGAATTCCGCTTGCCAACCTTTTAGGCAGAAAAAAAATAATCACATTGGCCAAGCACAATAGAATATTGATTACCTGTAATGATTTCAGTTGGGTCATTTCACTTTACACCTTGGTTAATGGCATTTTATTTATGGCCGATGTATTACTTGAAATTAAAAGAAATTTTGTTTCAATAGAAATCAAATGTCCATGGATAACGATTAGCGATTCATGATTCACTACATTTCGCTTAAGATGCCTTAATAATTAATTTAATTAATGATCTCATGAAAATTCACCTTCTCTATTTATTTGCTTTTGTGATGGTTGTGCCAGAAACAAGCTATGCTCAATCAGCCATTACACGCAGTGCGGATGTCATTATTTATGGTGGCACAGCAGCTGCTATTTCCGCGGCGGTTCAGGTTACAAGAATGGGTAAGTCGGTAATCGTGGTTTCGCCGGACAAACACTTAGGTGGACTTTCTGCTTCCGGGTTAGGTTTTACAGATACCGGAAATAAGGAAGTGATTGGTGGACTTGCCCGTGAATTTTATCAGAGCATATATCAGCACTACAAAAAAAATGAATCCTGGCAATGGCAGAAAAAAGAAGAGTATGGTAATAAGGGTCAGGGCACTCCTGCCATGGATGGTGATTCCCGGACAATGTGGATTTTTGAACCCCATGCAGCGGAAGAAGTCTTCGAAACATGGGTTACAAAGAATAAACTCCTGGTCTATCGAAGCGAGTGGCTTGATCGCTCTTCCAATGGGATACAAAAGAAATCAGGTAGCATTCAATCATTCAAGACATTAACAGGTAATACGTACGTAGGAAAGATGTTTATTGATGCTACCTATGAAGGAGACCTGATGGCTGTGGCTGGAGTTAGTTATCATGTCGGACGTGAAGGAAATTCAGTTTATGGCGAAACATGGAATGGTATTCAGGCAGGAATATTTCATCATGGCCACCATTTTAAATCACCGATAAGTCCCTATAAAATTGCACATGATCCACAAAGTGGGCTCTTACCTGAAATTTCCGCTGAGCCCATCGGTGTGAATGGTTCTGGAGATAAGAAAATTCAAGCCTATTGTTTTAGGATGTGCCTTAGTAATCATCCGGATAATAGAATTCTATTCACAAAACCCAGTGGCTATAAACCTGAAAGATATGAGTTATATGCCCGTGTGTTTGCCAACGGATGGAGGGAAACATTTGATAAATTTGATGGTATACCTAATCGGAAAACCGATGTCAATAATCACGGCCCGTTTAGTACCGACTATATTGGGAAAAATTATGAGTACCCAGAGGCAAGTTATAAACGGAGAAATGAAATAATCCTGGAACACGAATTGTATCAAAAAGGTCTCATGTACTTCTTGCAAAATGATTCAAGGGTTCCGATTGAAGTCAGGGATGAAATGAGAAATTGGGGATTAGCCAGGGATGAATTCAAAGACAATAACCATTGGCCACATCAATTATATATACGGGAAGCCAGACGAATGATAGGAGAATATGTGATGACTGAACCTGATGCGTTAGGAAGGACAAATATACCCGATGCTATTGGGATGGGCTCCTATACGTTGGATGCTCATAACGCACAACGATATGTTACCAAAGAAGGCTTCGTTCAAAATGAAGGTGACATTGGTGTTCATCCTGATAGACCTTATGCCATTGCCTATGGGTCGATCCTTCCAAAAGAAATTGAATGTAATAATCTATTGGTGCCCGTTTGTCTTTCAAGTTCTCATATCGCCTATGGTTCAATCAGAATGGAACCCGTATTCATGATACTAGGTCAATCTGCGGCCACTGCAGCTGTTTTATCGATTGATCAGCATGTTTCTCCGCAAAAACTGTCCTACCGTGATTTATCAAAAAGATTATTACAGGACAAACAAGTGCTGGAAATGAAAAACTAATTCTGAATTAAACCATTATCCTCTATCCTATCGATATCGAAACAGAAGATATTAGACACTAGTATATTTTTATTACTTTGCACCACCACTTACGCGGCAGCGCTGTAATGACATCAGTAATTCAAAATATTGCGGTAGAACAAAAACGCAATTCTTTACGATATGTGCTTTCTGTGATCTCCATAGTGGTAGGCACAATTTATATCATTCTGGATTACATTAATCGCATTGAAGGTGGTAATGTATTATACTTCTTAATTCTAATCGGTGGCGGTGTCGCCATGTATCTTAATTTTAACAGACATAACTATGCTTCCAATGTAGTTTTATTAACCTCGATTAATATTGTCATCTTTCTTTCTGTGGAAGCCGATAAACAAGGAGTAGGTTCAGAAGTCTTTTTTGTTTGCTCCACCATTACAGCGATCAGTCTGATGGGTGTGAAATATATGCGATCGGCTTTATTTTTTATACTGGTTTCACTTCTGCTGTATCTTATCGCCTTTTGGTTTGACTTTGATTTCGTTCCCGCGAGAAAGGTAGCCGAAAATCAATTAGGATTTTACAGACTATTCAATCTCATCGTTGCACTGGTTACTTCAGCGCTGATCGTTAACTTTTTACTTCAATTAAATCATCGAGCTGAAAAAAAATTGCAAGCTCAGACAGCCATACTGGAAAAGAGTAATAGCGACATTGAAATAAAAAATAATGAATTGATTCAGATTAATAAAGAATTGGATCATTTTGTATACAGTGTTTCGCACGATTTGAGAGCTCCTTTAAGTTCGATCATGGGACTGATCAATTTATATGAATTGAGTAAACAATCCGGGGAAGAAAACTGCGATCAACTTATCGGCCTAATGAAAGGTAGGATTGCCAAACTGGATGGTTTTATTAAGGATATTCTTGATCATTCCCGCAACTCCAGGACTGCTTTAATCAAAGAAGAGGTATTACTTGTGGACCTGGTTAACGAAGTACTTGATTCATTGAACTATGTAAAGGGATTTGATCAGGTCACCATTGAAAAGGAATTAATTGAAGGTCTTATTCTGATTGACAAGGAGCGCTTTAAAATCGTTTTGAATAACATTCTGACGAATGCCATAAAATATACGGATACCAATAAGCCATTGAAATGGATAAAAATAAAAATTTGCATGGAAGACGGTAATCTGTTGCTGGAAGTAGAAGACAATGGAAAAGGAATAGAGGCAAATCACATTCCTTTCATTTTTGACATGTTCTATCGAGGCACCAATGAATCGGATGGATCCGGATTAGGTCTTTATATTGTAAAGGAAGTGGTTACTAAGATGAATGGCGGTATCGATTTAAAATCGGAATTAGGTAGTGGAACACGGGTAAGTATTTCCATTCCTTGTTAGACCCTGATGTTTATTTCTTGATCGGGTATGCCGGAGAATCAACATGTGAATGCTGAAAGATACCTTCCATCTCCTTAACAATATCCGGGTGTTGGTCGGCGATGTTGTAATTCTCACTGGGGTCTGTGTTCAAATTGTATAGCTCCATCCTGGATCCATTGAGACTGCGCCTGATGGCTTTCCAGTTTCCTTTTCGTATCGCCTGGTCAAAACCACGCTCATAAAATTCCCAATATAGGCTCTCATGTTTGGTTTTATATTTCCTTCCATGCAGAAGATCAAGGAACGAAACACCATTAATGTTTGCCGGGATGGTCTCGCCCATAATTTCCGCAATGGTTGGTAAAATATCCCAGTTGGCTAAGGGCTCATCGCTTACTTTACTGTTAATATTGGCACCCCACGCCAGTGTTGGTACGCGCATTCCGCCTTCGTATAAATCACGTTTAAATCCCCTTAAGCCGGCTGTACTTTCAAACTGCTTGATATTTCTTCCCCCCTCCTGATGTGCCCCGTTATCAGAGGTAAAGAAGACATACGTGTTTTTGTCTAAACCAAGTTCCCGCAACAGTTTCATCAAGTTACCCATATCCATATCAACCTGACTAATCATAGCGGCTGTAGCGGCATTGGGCATGGTTTGGGATGAATACGTTGGTGACATTCCAGTCCCTTTCACAAATGGAACCTCTGGAAAAATACTTTTACCATCCGGATTAAGAAAAGGTCTTATAGATTCATCTGTAGGGTTAACCATTTCCGCATGTGGCAACGTGGTGGGCATGTATAACAGGAAGGGTTGGTCTTTATGGTTCTTGATAAACGTTAATGCGGCATTAAATATATATGGAGCTGTGTTTTGTGAAGTGTCCATCGGATGCAAAAAAGTCTTGCCTTGTTTGGTTTCCCATAAGTTCTTAACATAATAATTGTGTGCATCCCGGTGAGCCAGGTAGCCCAGGAATTCATCCCATCCTTGCTTTTCTGGGGAGCCTTCGTTGGTCGATAAACCTAACCCCCATTTACCAAACATGCCGGTGACATAACCGTTTTTCTTAGCGATTTTCGGAATGGTTAGCTCACTGCCAGGTATTGGCGTTTCTTTGTTTCCCCTGATAAATGCGTGCCCCATATCTCTTCCAGTCATTAGCGCATACCTCGAAGGGGCACAAACCGTACTGCCAGAATAAAATGAAGTAAACCGGATTCCTTCTTTAGCCAATTTATCAAGTTGCGGTGTTGGTATAAGTTTTTGTCCGTAACAACCTAAGTCACCATAACCTAAATCATCGGCAAGGAAGATGATGATGTTCGGTTTTTGCTGTTCAGCTAATGCCATATGGCATAGCGAAGAAAGGAGAAGTAGTAATCCTAAAAAACGTTTAATCAGGTATGAATCCATAATTGAATTTCAAATCCAATGGTAATAAGAACCTATTCATTCTTCATAGTAGGTTCCATAAAATAATAAACTACCGGTATGATCTACCTGTCTTTAAATTAGTTCAAGCGTAGTTGCACTCAACTATTCGTTCAAGAGATAGATCTATTAATAAGCAGCTGCCCTTAATTGATTACGTCCTTAAGAGAATCAA
>JAHEMS010000295.1 GCA_024643595.1 Bacteroidota bacterium | reverse complement strand
AGCGATGAGGCGTGCCGTGCTTGCCGGGGCGGAAACCATTGAACACGGTGATTTCATCGATATGGAAATTGGAAAGCTGATGAAGGAACATAATGTCACCTATTTCCCTACTGTCGCGGCCGTGGATATGATCACACAATATCGTGGATGGAAAAAAGGCGTGACCCCGGAGCCGGCCAATGTCACCCAAAAGAAAAAAAGTTTTAAAGATGCCATTGCCTCTGGCGTTACCATTGGAATGGGAGGCGATGTAGGTGTTTATCCTCATGGAGAAAATGTACTGGAAATGGAACTGATGGTGGAATATGGTATGAAAACATTTGATGTTTTGAAAGCCGCCACCAGCGTAAATGCGCGCGCTTTTCATTTGGATAACCAGATTGGCTTTGTGAAGAATGGATTGAAAGCAGATCTGGTGATCGTAGCTGGTGATCCATCTAAAAACATTTCAGATCTGCGTAATGTAAAGATGGTGATGAAAGATGGAATAATTTATCGTCAGGAGAAATAAGTATTTTGTATTTTAGAATGCAAGCAAGTTAGTCCGCTAAGGAAACAAATTATTTAATGATGAATCGCAAACAAGCACTAAAAACAATTGCTGCCACTGCCGCCAGCGCCGTAGCCTTACCCGAAATTGCAAAAGCCATGAATACGCTTCCTGCTGAATTAAAAAATAATATTAACCACTCCGTATGTCAATGGTGTTACAACGCTATTCCATTGGAAGATCTTGCCATAGCCGCGAAGGAAATTGGATTGAAGTCCATAGAACTTTTAGGTCCCGATAAATGGGCCATTGTTCAAAAACACGGCCTCACCGTTGCCATGGCATACGTAACAGATATCGGCCTAAATAAAGGATTCAACGATCCATCCCTTCATGAAAAATTTTTGAAAGACTTTTCAACTAACATTCCAAAAGCAGCAGATGCCGGGCTGAAAAGTGTGATCTGCTTTAGTGGCAATGCCAATGGTTTGACTTTAGCGAAGGGATTGGAAAACTGTGCCCGTGGATTAGAGCCCGTTTTAAAAGTTGCAGAGAAACATAATATCAACGTGTGCATGGAGTTGCTCAACAGTAAAGTAGATCACAAAGATTATCAATGTGATCACACTGAGTGGGGTGTTCAGCTTTGTGAAAAATTAGGGTCGCCTAACTTTAAATTACTTTACGACATTTATCACATGCAGATTATGGAAGGAGATGTAATTGCTACTATCCGCAAACACCAAAAGTATATTGGCCACTACCACACTGGAGGTGTTCCGGGCCGAAATGAAATTGACGAAACCCAGGAACTATATTACCCAGCCATCATGCAGGCAATTGTTGAAACCGGCTTCAAAGGATTTGTGGCACAGGAGTTCATTCCTAAACGTCCTGATAAATTAGCATCACTTAAGCAAGGTGTTGGGATTTGCGATGTATAGTATTTCTTCTTTATGCCTGAGTCTGTTCGACTGGCCTGGGAAGTTTCCATCTTTTGTGACTCCACAACCAGTATTCCGGTTTTAGAATAATATCATTCTCCAGCAACTGATTTATGTGTTTAGTAATTTCACCATAGCTAGTTGTTTGCGGAGTTTCTATCACATCAGTAAACTCAAATGAATAGTAACCTCTCTTAATCTTATTGATTCGTCCAGATAGGACCGGGTAGTCAAATTCCTTAGCATACTTTTCAGTTCCGAAAATCATCGCTGTATCCTGATTCAGAAAATTTGACCAGTAACAATTACGATGACTGCTGGGAAACTGATCGATCCCAAAAATTATTACCCGTAAAAAATCCGTCTTAACAAATTCTTGTTTGGTGGCCTTCGTAGAAATCATTTTCAATCCATACCGCCCTCTTGAGGACCGTAATTTTTCATCAAAGAATTGATTGCTTAACGGTTTGTAAATAGCCACCGCTTTGTGTTTTATAGCTTCATCAATCGCTACCGCGAAAAGTTCCCAGTTATTGTAGTGCCCTCCGGCCAGGATAACGTTCTTTCCCTGATCATAAAAACGATCAATGAATTCAGGATTCATTATCTTGAATCGTTTCTTCACTTGATTTTGTGAAATGGTAAATGTCTTTATGCTTTCTACGATGAGATCGCACAGGTGACGGTAAAAATTATTGACAATCTGATGTTGTTCTTCCGGTGATTTTTTTGGAAAAGAATTGGCAATGTTTTGAACGACCACCTTTTTCCGATAACCAATTATTTTGTAAATGATCACATATAATCCGTCCGATAATAAATACAATACAGGATAGGGTAAATAAGAAATGGGTATTAATATTCCGTAATAGAAGACAAGATTTAAAAGTCGCATAGGTTTATCGTTCCAAAGATGATGATTATTATTTCAATAGTTGCTGGCCATCAGCTTCTGGAAATCAATTCAACATATAAATCGGTAAGTTTTGATTCCGCTTTCCCGGCAACGGCAATAATCTCACTGATTACTGCCGGTTTCAGATTATCCGGATCACAGTCATCAGTTAACACCGAAATAGCGCAACATGGCATGCTCATATGATTGGCTACCAGTACTTCCGGCACGGTGCTCATGCCCACCGCATCGGCACCAATACCATGAAGGAAACGATATTCTGCACGTGTTTCAAGATTTGGTCCCATCACTGCTACATACACACCCTTGTTGAGTTTTATTTTTTTCTCTTTTGCGATTTTAAAAAGAAGGTCGTTAAGTTTCTTTGAATACGGCTGACTCATATCTGGAAAACGAGGGCCGAAAATTTCGAAATTAGGACCCCGCAATGGATTATCGGGTAGAAGGTTAATATGATCATCAATCACCATGAGATCTCCCTTTTTCCATTTCATATTCATGTTGCCAGCCGCGTTCGATATTAGCAATTTTTTGACACCCAGCATCTTCATCACGCGCACAGGTAATGTGATTTGCTGCATGGAATAACCTTCATAATAATGAAAGCGGCCCTGCATGGCGAGTACTTTTTTTCCTTTCACATCACCATAAATAAGTTTGCCTTTATGAAACTCAACCGTAGATATGGGAAAGTGCGGGATAGAATTATAATTGATAACTAATGGATTCTTGATTTCCTCTACAAACTTGTTTCCTAAACCAGTACCAAGAATTATCCCAACTTCTGGTGTTTTAATACCTTTCTTCTTTAAATACTCAGTGGCTTCATTGATATGATGGATCATAAGGTTTTGGACAGGCTTAGCCTGAAAGTAATGCTTCTATTAAATGTAAATATCCTGTTCGGACGATGTGGCCACTTCAAAAATGAATTGCGATACCTTTCGAGTAACCGCATTGAAATACTTTTCGCCTTTTGCGGCAGTTGCCTGACGTGGATCTCCCACTCCCGTATCCGATGTCACTTTCATCCACTTTCGCTCTGCCCATGCCCAGCCTTCCTGCATGGCTTTGAAGCTGAACTTCTTTGCCTTACCATCTCCCGCTTCAGTCAATGGCCTCACCAGTTGAGGGCGCAGATATAAAATTAAACTGGTCTCCATCTCACCGGCATGATCGTCCTTATTTACAAAGAATTCTTTTTGATCCAGGCTTTTAAACCAGTCGCATGAACACAAAAACATTTTTGGAAATTTCAAACCCAACTCACGGATCATCGTTTTGAAATCGTTTCCTCCATGACTATTTAGAATGATCAATTTATGAATCCCTTGCCTTTCCAGGACTTCAACTACATCCCGCAATACAGCAAACTGAGTGGAAGGATTCATGTTCATATCCAATAGTACATCAAACTGCCCCGTGTTTACCCCAAACGGAATCACTGGAAGCACCGTTACTTTTGCTCCCTGCTCCCAGGCAATCCGGGCCCCCTCCGCAGCGATTTCTTCAGCTTCAATAATATCGGTGCCGTAGGGTAAATGATAGTTGTGCGCTTCGCAAGCGCCCCAGGGAAGAATGGCAACATCAAATTTAGAATCCTTAATGGTCTTCCAATTGTTTTCAGAAAGAATGTATGGCCTCATAAGTTTATTGGATGCTAATGGTTACACAGGAAAGGCGATGCTGTACTTTTTGCCTTTCTTCACAGTCAGTTTATTTTGCCGCAACCACGGATTATGACGTTTAAGCAATTTGTAATTCGCCCCCTGCGACTGTGCGAAATCTACCAAATCTTTTATAGTCTCATCTACCTCTACGTGTTTTAATGATTCAGCTTTATAAAGATGCTCAGGCTTTAATTTGAAACCATACTTTTCAGGATGTTCAAATATTTCTTTGATCGCTAATAACCTGAATACATAACGCGAAGTTTCATCGTTCAGATGAAGGTCGTAGTAACTGCTTACATTTTGTTCTTTTAATTCACGGGCTATACCGGCCATGCCCCGATTATATGATGCTGCAACCAAAGTCCAGTTGCCAAACTTCTCATAGGATTTTTTCAGGTACTTACAAGCCGCTGCTGTCGATTTAATTGGATCAAATCGTTCGTCTACTTCTTTTGTTATCTCGAGACCAAGCTCCTTGCCCGATGACTCAAGAATTTGCCAATATCCCACTGCATCTTTCGGAGAGGTGGCATTAATCATTGCGCTTTCAATCAAAGGAAGATATTTAAAATCATCGGGTATATCATTTGCTTCTAAAATCTCTTTGATCTGTGGGAGCCATCGATTAGCTCTCTTCAAAAGAAATAAGGTACTGCTTTGCAGGTAAACATTTATCTGCAATTCTTTATCGAGGCGTTCGCTCACATCGGGTAAATCCAATGGGACGGATTCTCCGGCGAAAGAAACGCTTTGAGGTAAATCGTAAGAAACAGCCACGTAAGGCTGCCCTGTTTCTGCCCCTTCGATTGGTTCTGGGTCACCTTCTTTCGCCTGCGTAGTTTTTAGGGATTGATCATAACCTATGTAGATCAACAAAAAAACAAATGATAAAGGACCTAAATAGGAAAGTACTCTTTGCATAAACAATCAGAAGTTTGGTGACAACAAGTACTTGGCATAGAAGTCATCTATAACCTTTACGGCTTCTTTAGGTGTATCTACTACATTGAAAAGGTCAAGGTCTTCTTCGCTTATCATTTTTTCCGTCAACAGTGTTTTCATTATCCACTCAACCAACCCTCCCCAAAACTTTTTACCCACCATTACAATCGGAAACCTCCCAATTTTTTTGGTTTGAATCAGGGTGAGTGCTTCAGAAAGTTCATCCAGTGTGCCAAATC
>JAHEMS010000294.1 GCA_024643595.1 Bacteroidota bacterium | reverse complement strand
ATGATGGAGACCACTCACTTCCAGGTTATAATGGGGGTGAGGAATTTCCATCTCATCAAAGAAGACCTGGCTCATATTGTGATCAAAATGTTGACCAGTATGAACAAGCAATTCATTAATGCCAGCTTTCTTTAATTCTCGCGAAACGGTAGCTGCTTTAACAAACTGGGGGCGGGCACCAATGATGGTAACTATTTTCATTTAAAAAAATGCCGGTATGCCCGTAATCTGGTTCCCTAATATCAGTAGATGAATGTCATGCGTTCCTTCATAGGTTACTACCGATTCGAGATTCATCATATGACGCATAATTGGATATTCTCCTGTAATACCCATACCGCCATGAATTTGTCTTGCTTCTCGTGCTATTTCCAACGCGGTGTGCACATTATTTCTTTTGGCCAGCGAAATTTGAGGAGTAGTCGCCTTACCTTCATTCATCAGCACACCTAATCGCCAGTTAAGCAGTTGAGCTTTTGTTATTTCGGTAAGCATTTCCGCTAATTTTTTCTGGACCAGTTGGAAAGAGGCGATGGGCTTGCCGAATTGAATCCTTTCTATCGCATAACGTTTTGCTGAATCATAGCAATCCATTGCCGCACCAATCGCGCCCCACGCGATTCCGTAACGTGCAGAATCCAGGCACATCATAGGCGCTCCTAATCCATTCTTTCCGGGCAAGAGATTTTCTTTTGGAACCTTAACCTGGTCAAATACCAATTCGCCGGTAGCACTGGCACGCAGCGACCACTTTCCATGAGTCTCAGGTGTGCTGAAGCCAGGCATGCCACGTTCAACAATTAAACCATGAATTCTTCCGGCTTCGTTTTTTGCCCAAACGACGGCAACATCTGCGCGGGGAGAATTGGATATCCACATCTTAGCGCCATTGAGCAAGTAATGATCACCCATGTCCTTGAAGTTGGTCACCATTCCGCTTGGGTTCGATCCATGGTCAGGTTCCGTTAATCCAAAGCAGCCGAGCCACTCACCGCTGGCTAATTTTGGCAAATATTTCTTGCGTTGTTCTTCGCTACCGAATTTATAGATGGGATACATGACCAATGAGCCTTGTACCGATGCGGTGGAACGCATACCGGAATCACCACGTTCAATCTCCTGCATTAATATTCCGTACGAAATATAATCCATTCCACCACCACCATATGCTGTTGGAATAGTGGGGCCAAATGCTCCAATGTCACCAAATTTCTTCACCATCTCGTAAGGAAAGTGAGCATGCTGTGCCCAATCTTCAATGTATGGTGATATTTCACGTTTAACGAAGTCGCGGATGGAGCTTCTGATAAGTTTATGTTCTTCGGTAAGCAAGTCATCAATTCCATAGAAATCAGGTTGCTCGTAGCGATCCTGTTTTAGCGACTTCCTGGCGTTGAACTCGGCAGCAGATGAAGATGACATATATATTTTGGTTATTCTTGATGAATGGGCAAATTTACAGAAGATTAACAATTCTATGGACAAATCTTCGCTCGATCCGGTTCTTCTTGAGCAGCTGAAAAAGTTGCAGCAAAAGTATGCCGTAATGGGGCAGGATCTTTCTTCTTATCTGGATGGATTGCTACATGCCGATTACCTCACCTATTGGGATTATATTCACCTGGACACATTGTTAAGTTTACAAAATCCAAAAACACAGTTCCCGGATGAAAAAGTATTCATCGTCTATCACCAGATAACAGAACTATATTTCAACCTGGTATTATGGGAGATCGAACAAATTGCAGCGAAGGAAAAGTTGGAAGAGAAGTTTTTTGTAGAGCGACTTACGCGCATCGTCAGGTATTTTCAGATGCTCGAAAATTCCTTCAGTGTGATGGTGGATGGCATGGAGAAAGATCAATTTCTAAAGTTCAGAATGTCATTGCTACCAGCTTCTGGATTTCAGTCAGCGCAATATCGAATTATTGAGATTTGCAGCACTGACCTTATCAATCTTGTTCATGTTGAATTTCGCGAAGCGATGATGGAATATAGTGATATTGAACAGCAGATAGAGCATTTGTACTGGCGGAGCGGGGCGACAGAATTGGCCTCTGGGAAAAAGACACTGACCCTTCAACAATTTGAAGAAAAGTATAAGAAGAACTTTAAGGAAACGGGCATGAAATATCGTGACCGCAACCTGCGTAAGATTTATCTACGGCATTTTCCTGAGTCACATGAGGTCATCAAGCGCCTTCGTGAGTTTGATGAACTGGCCAACGTATTATGGCCATTGGCACATATGCGATCAGCCGGTCGTTATTTGCAGCGCGATCCGGACAACATCAAAGCAACCGGGGGAACAAACTGGCAAAAATATCTACCCCCTCGTTTTCAAAAGATTATGTTCTTTCCCGAGTTATGGAATGATCAGGAGAAGGAAGAATGGGGTAAGGCGGCCATAATCAAGGCATTACAATAACTTTTTATTGAATTTAGTATATTTACTTGATAGACTACTATCATGAGGTATTTTGTGATGTGTTGGATCATAGTGACGCCCTATGCGCTTTTAGCCCAGGGCTTTACGCGTTATACCTATCATGATCCGGAGAAGAAAAATCTAAAAGAAATTTATCAGGTAAAAGATACGATCCGGAATGTTCTTCACGGAAAGTATATTTCCTACTTCCTCAACGGAAATATGGAATCCAAAGGTCAGTTCTTGAATAATGAAACCAGTGGAGCTTGGGAATTCTTCTATGAAAGTGGCAACCTGAAAATGAGGGGAACCCTAAAGCAGAATTCAAACTATGGTCATTGGGAATATTTCTATGAAAGTGGGTTCAAGAGCATGGAAGGTACGATCGAAAACAAAAAACGGGTTGGGATTTGGAAAGTATATTACGAGAGTGGTGAACTGAAAGAAACCGGTGAATATGAAGATAATAAACGAGAAGGATTATGGCTGACTTACTTTGAAGATGGAGCCAAACGAGGAGAGATAGAGTATTCCGATGATCATGGTCGATTTACTGAATATTACCATTCTGGAAAAGTATTTGCCGAAGGTCCTAAATCCGGAGCCAGAAGTGTGGGCCTTTGGCGCTTTTACGATGAAAATGGTGTGTTGCAAACTGAAGGTGAATATATAAACGGAAAAAGAGGAGGAGAATGGAAAAATTATTACCCCAGCGGAAAGGTTTCTTCCAGTGGCAACTATGAAAATGATCAGGAAGTTGGTCAATGGAAATACTTTTTCGAGGATGGTACAATAAGCACATCAGGAGAATTTGTTGGAGGGAAGAAAAATGGATATTGGAGTGCTTACAATCCGGCAGGAAAATTAAAAAGTGAGATCACCTATAATGGTGGTAGCGGTGAATACCGCGAATATTATTCCAGTGGCAAGTTGAAAGTCAAAGGACTTATTCGTGACGGAAAAAACCAGGGGCTTTGGAAATACTACTATGAAGATGGCAAGCAGGAAGGAGCGTGTGAATTTGAAAAAGGCAAAGGCAACTATACCGGTTACTATCCATCAGGTTCACTTCAAACCAAAGGCATAATCGAAAATGATTTAAGGGTAGGCACCTGGGAATTGTATGAGACGGATGGAAAGCTTACGGGTTATTATAAGCCTGTATATGATGGTGATAAGAATCTCGCCAATGAGATCAACGCCATAGCAAAGCAGCAAACGAAGGTGGTCACCAAGGCTTCACGAAAGGGATTCTACTATTTCGATTCACGTTACCGCGAATATAAAGGGGTAATAATTCAAAGTAATCCACTGGCAACGTTTATAGGGTTATTGCCAATGGGTATTGAATTTTATAATGAAGAGAGATTAGGGCATGAATTTGAGTTCGAAGCGATCCGTAATCCTTTTTACACGGCCGATGCTAACGTCGCTAAAGGTGAAGTTTTCCAACGGGGTTACGCCATTGCTATAAAACAGAAATTTTACAATCCGATGAAAATGGGTATGTGGTATTTTGCGCACGAGATACGGTTTACTAACCTGAGCCATTTTACCAATATTGATTTTCCTCAGGCTCCAGGTAATATGTTCACGGCAAGCGCCTCTGAGCAACGTGCTGAGTATGGTATTCTGTTAGGGACGCGGCTGATGAAAAATAATCGGGGTAACGGCTTTACGATTGATGCCAATGTTGGGTATGGCATAGGCTATAGAAATTTTTATACAGAACCCATTTTTACGGAAGCATTCCAATCCGTTGAAAAAGATAAGTTGTCTCAGGCTTTCCGCTTTGCCTTAAACTTCGGATATGCTCTTTCTTTTGATGGCAGACGGTAGTTAGCTGGCAGGTGTTGTTTTTTCCCTTACTTTTGCTTTCAAATTGAAAGGATAAATACCTTTCCTATGAATAAAATATTGGAAGTACAACTAAGTCCTCAGGAGGCTTTTGATGAAAGTCAATTCAAGCAGGCCCTTTCTGCTAAACTTAATATCCCCGAAAACGGAAACCTGATCCTCAATCCGATAAAAAGATCGGTTGACGCCCGAGGAAGAAATGTGGTGGTGAAGGTGCTGGTAGAAGTATCATCTGCGGAGCAAGCTCCTCCTACAATTAAGTATCAAAAAAAATATCCTGACGTTCGCAATGCTGAGCCGGTTATCATTGTAGGTTCAGGTCCTGCCGGGTTGTTTGCAGCCATCCGTTTAATCGAGTTAGGGATTAAACCCATTGTATTAGAAAGGGGTAAGGATGTGCAAGGCCGCAGAAGGGATATTGCCGCCATCAATAAACAACACATTGTCAATCCTGAATCGAATTACTGTTTTGGCGAAGGCGGTGCAGGCACCTATTCAGACGGAAAACTTTATACGCGTTCGAAAAAGCGGGGAGATGTAAGGCGCATTTTGGAGATCCTCGTTGCACATGGTGCTCATGAGGATATTTTATTTGATGCACATCCGCATATCGGAACCAATAAATTACCGAAGCTCGTGGCAGCATTACGGGAAAGCATTATTCAGGCAGGGGGGGAGATTCGTTTTGAGACTAAAGTGGTAGACTTTATTATTCAAGGCGGGGTGATATCAGGTGTTAAGACACAGAATGGAGATTTATTGAAGGGAATTTCCATTATTTTGGCAACCGGTCATTCAGCTCGCGATATTTTCCATTTGCTGAATAAGTATAACATTAAGATTGAGGCCAAGCCCTTCGCTTTGGGTGTGCGTGTTGAGCATGAGCAGCAACTGATTGATCAGATACAGTATCATTGTAAAATT
>JAHEMS010000293.1 GCA_024643595.1 Bacteroidota bacterium | reverse complement strand
TTAGTCCAGCCACTGCAGGAACTGGAACCCATACGATAACTTATACTTATACCGACGGTAACAGCTGCACCAACTCAACCACACAAACTATTACGGTTAACGCTCTGCCGGTTGTTACCTTCACCGCTTTGTCGGATGTATGCGTAGACGCAGCCGACTTTGTTCTTTCAGGTGGCTCACCAGTAGGTGGCACCTACTCAGGCACAGGAGTATCTGCAGGCAACTTCTCACCAGCCACTGCAGGAACAGGCACCCACACCATTACTTATACTTACACAGACGGTAGTGGTTGTACGAGCTCTACCACGCAAATAATAACAGTTAACCCGGTACCTTCACCAATTATCTCAGGACCTGTTGAGGTTTGTGAACCTAGTTTAGACAGTTATAATACTCCAGCAATTATTGGCAATAGTTATAACTGGAATGTTTCTGGTGGTTCGATTTCTGGAGCAGCAAACAGTAATACAGTTCTGGTGAATTGGGTAGGGATAGGGATTGGCACTGTTACTGTTACTGAAATTATTGATGCATCCGGATGTCAGACAACAACACCATTATATAATGTAACGAAATTTGAAACTCCGGTTTTACTGGATATCAATTCAACCAATGAGTTAATAAGAAGATAAAAATTAATAAATAAATAAATTCCTAAATAATTTTAAAATCAAGTCATGAAAACACGTAAACTTTCTGTAATGTCGAAAATGATTGTAATATCATTTATTGCTTTGTTAAGCTGGAATAAGGTTTCAGCACAGTTTATTGGATCAACAATTCTTCCCCAGACCGCTATTGAAGAGCGTAAAGGTGGTTTAAGTACGTACACGGTTCCCGGACCGGCAACAGATGAATATAGCTGGGAGGTTGTTGGAGGTACAATTACGTCTCCAGCCGTCGGAGTAACGGGTCTGGGTACGGTAGCAAGCCCTTATGTTGTTCCATTTACCGTTGGACAGCAGTCCATCCAGGTTCAATGGCCTGCTGATAATAATAATATTACCTCAGTTGCAGGAAATGTTTCAACCCAAAGGAAAGTTGCTCATGCAACTGTTTCCTGTCCCAGCAAAATACAGTCTTTGGATATTTCATTCTGGAGTACAGCAACAATTAATATAAACGATGCCGATTATGAAATATGTTCCGGTGACGCAACTTTAGGGCCTATAACTGTGCAGTTTACAGGTGCACCAAATTTTGATTATAAGTATACCATTACTGATCTTGATGGAACCACTGCTGCTGCAACCGTTGTAACGGGTGCAACAACTGCAACCCAGACCATTGCTTTGCCAGCGAACCTGGTAAATACCAGCACAACTGTGGATCAGACCTATATTGTAACAATTACTGAAATGAATGATTCATTTACAGGATTGGGTACTATTTTGGATGCCTCATTTACTGTTACTGTTCATCCTACTGTTGAAACTGGTGTAATATCAAGTGATAATACTCTTACACGTAGGTAATTGATATATTTAAATTGAAATTTAACATGATATTACAGAAAGAGTTATTTAATTAATTATGGTTCAATACTAATTGGCGCTTCAGGACAAGCCGGATTATTTCCGGCTGTCCTGGACCCGGTTTGTATATAATTTTAAAGAATACCCGACTGAATAAGAATATAAATTATGCATTATTCAAAGTACATATTGATTTTCCTTCTTTCCCTTGGTATATCGCTCGGGATGAAAGCTCAGTATATTAATATTGTGTGTACTGGTGATACAGGAGTTATGTATAGGGTTCAGGGTAATCCTGGATCTACATTTGTATGGGATGTTCAGGGTGGTTTGGTTTCAGTAAATTATGGAGACTCAATAAAAGTGGATTGGGGAGCTTTGCCTGGAGAATTCAATTTACGTGTTCAGGAATTCTCAAAATTCGGCTGTCCTGCTGCACCCATGAGTGGAAAAGTGCTGGTCTCTGCCCCGGATCTTGAACTCGGCGATGACAGTGAGATTTGCGTGGGTGAAGTTGTTGAAATATTGCCAGTAGGAACTTTTTATTCTTACCTCTGGCAGGATGGATCCACAAATCCTAATTTTATAGGAAGAAATGCAGGATTAATAAATCTCACTGTAACTGACAAGTATGGATGTGAAAAATCTGATGAACTTCAACTCACAGTTCATCCTTTACCTCTGGTGGAACTTGGGCGAGATACGTCCTTGTGTGGAATTGAAAACATTATTCTTGATGCCGGCAACGATGGAATTAGCTATTTGTGGTCCACCGGTCAAATATCCCGTGAAATTACAGTTTTTGAAGGTGTACAGAAAATAAACGTTACTGTTACAGATGAATTCGGGTGTAAAAATACGGATGAATTAAATATTAATGCATGCTCAACAGTAGATTATTTTAAAGCAATGCCAACTGCGTTTACTCCTAATGGAGATGGTAAAAACGACGTTTGGAACATACCGGAACTTCAGTCATTCCCGCAAGCCGTGGTTGAAATTTATGATCGCTGGGGATCTCTGGTTTTCCGTTCAGAAAGTGGATATTCAAATCCCTGGGATGGAAATGCCTTTGGGAAAGAAATGCCAATGGATTCATATTATTTTGTGATTAATTTAAACTCACCTGGACTTGAGCCCGTCTCTGGTTCTGTAACACTCATCAAATAAGCTAATAATGTGAATAATTAATTTTGTTGATTGAGCATCTTATATTTATCTTTCGGCACTTTAAAGAAAATTAAAATATTAGCTTATATAAAAAGTTAATAATCAGATTTTTATTGGATCCATGTGAGCCAGGTTGATAACAATGAGGAAGCTATTTTATATTTTATTTTTAATTTTCAATAGTGTGCATTTCTCTAATGCACAGCAGGTTCCTCTTTATAGTCAATATACTATGAACGGTTTTCTTCTGAATCCTGCTGTAGCAGGAAGTGAAGGATACACTGCAATTAATCTTACTGCGCGGGAACAGTGGCTTGGCCTCAAAGATGCTCCTAAAACTCATGCCTTAAGTGGTCAAACCCGGCTTTTAAAGAATAGTTACATTTCCAAGAGATCTTCAGTCCGTAAACACCAGACTATGGGTTCGAGAAGTGGAAAAGTCGGTCTTGGAGCCTATGTTTTTAATGATAAAAACGGACCTATTGATCGCACAGGTCTGCAGCTTTCTTACGCTTACCACATCAGGATGAGAAAAAGTCAGCTGTCATTTGGAATTTCCGGAGTGGCCTACCAGTTTTCGGTCGACGAAAGCAAAATCAGGTTTGAATATGAAGATGAATTCTGGCAAAATGCAAAAAAATCAATTTTCATACCCGATGCAAATATCGGTGTTTACTACTCCGATCCAAGATTATATGCAGGACTATCAATGTCCCAGTTATTTCAATCTGCTCTTAAATTAGGAGAAAAAGGCTATGCAGAATATAAAATGCAACGCTACTTTCACCTGGTGGGAGGATATGACATAATAGTTAATGATTATTTTTCCATTGAACCCTCCTTTCTTTTGAAATCGACTGGAAGTTTTGTATGGCAGGCTGATTTCAATACCAAATTTATTTTTAATGAAGAGTATTGGGCTGGAATATCGTATCGTACCGGTGGTGCTATCATCTTTATGGGCGGCGTCAGAGTGGATAAACTTTTCTTTGGATATGCCTTCGATTATACACTCAGCAGTATAATGAAGCGGAGTTATGGTTCCCATGAATTCATGGTTGCCCTTAAATTTGGCGATAATGCCCGTCGTTATCGCTGGCTGAATCGATATTAAAACATACTGAACTATTTTAGTGAAAATTTGTTTCGGATTGTAAAAAGTTCCATGAAACTTTCAGATAAAAAATGTGTTCCCTGTGAAGGCGGTGTTAAAAAGTTGAATTCAACTGAAATTGAAAAGTTTAACTCCCAACTTGTCAATCCCTGGCAGGTTCAGGATGGATTGAAAATTTCAAAGGAATTCCTGTTCAAAGATTTTATTCAAACTATGAAGTTTGTAAATAAAATTGCTATTCTTGCTGAAGAAGAAGGTCACCATCCGGTTATGCATGTTTATTATTCCAAGGTGATGATTGAACTTTGGACTCATGCAATTCTTGGGCTTTCTGAAAACGATTTTATACTGGCATCCAAGATTGATAATTTATGATATTTGCTTTTACAGCATGTTTTATTTTTTAAATAATTAGAAATTAACACTTTAAGTTTTGAAAAAATATATTTATCTGTTCGTATTTATTTCATTTGGCATTTTCATTCAGGAAAAAATGTTTGCACAGCCAGGCCAGATTAGCGGAATCGTGTCGGAACGTCTTAGCGGCGAACCGCTGGCAGGAGCCAGCATCTTTTATGAAAATAGCACCCTGGGAGCAATATCTGATAAATCCGGCAATTTTACTATTCCTGCCCCTGCGCAAGAAGAAAACCTGGTGATTAGCTACATGGGATATAAAACAAGGATTCTTAATGCTTCCGAATATAATATTCCCGGAGTCATTAGCATTACCCTTGATGAAGATTTAATTGCTTTCACTGATGGAGCTGTTATTGTGGGTTCGCATTCCGGAAGTCGATCAAGTCTTTTGTCTTCCGTGCCGGTTGATCGTTTCCCAACAACTGTATTGGATCAAACTGGGCAAACGGACCTGAGCCAGCAGATCAATACCCTTGCTCCCTCTTTCTATTCCACACGGCTGACTTATTCTGATGCAACTGACCATATGGATCCTGCAGCATTAAGGGGTATGAACCCGGATCAGACATTGATACTTGTTAATGGAAAACGTCACCATCCTTCAGCTGTTGTTAATACTCTTGGAGTTGTGGGCAGGGGATCTGTAATCAATGATCTAAATACTATCCCGGTATCAGCAATAAGCAGGGTGGAAATATTACGTGACGGTGCTTCTGCACAATATGGCTCTGATGCCATTGCCGGGGTTATAAATATTGTGCTGAAGGAGAATACCGGAAAGCTAAACCTTAAAAGCCAGGTTGGACAATATTACGAGGGAGATGGACTCCAGGCAAATATTGCTGCAAATTATGGTATTAAAATTGGGAAACAAGGTTTTATAAACCTGACCTCTGAATACAACAGGAGGGAATCCACCAACAGGGCAGGAATCTACCAGGGATTGATTTATCGCACCGCTGATCAGGATGGACTTACCCTCCAGGAAAACATTGACCTTGATAACCAGGAAATTTTGAATCGTGGTCTCA
>JAHEMS010000008.1 GCA_024643595.1 Bacteroidota bacterium | reverse complement strand
GGGAATAATGGATATTGCCCCACGAAATATCCAAGGGCAACCTATGCTGCCATGATCACCTATCTGGATAAAAAGGTGGGTGAGATCATGAAGCAAGTGGATGCCCTCGGTAAAAGAGAAAATACGATCGTCTTATTCACAAGTGATAACGGAGCTGCTTTTCCAGTAGGAGGAACAGACCCGGAATTTTTTAATAGTAATGGTGAGTTGCGTGAGTTAAAGGGTTCACTTTATGAAGGCGGGATACGAATTCCGTTTATCGCGTCATGGCCAACTTATATTAAGCCAGGAAGCATTAGCCCTCATGTGGCAGTTCAATATGACATCAAAGCCACCGTTGCAGAACTATTGAAAGTTTCAATTCCTAAGACAGATGGTATATCTTTTTTGCCGGAGCTTTTGGGTAATAAACAAGCCAGGCATGAATTTCTTTATTTTGAATTGGTAGAATACGGCGGGCAGCAAGCCGTACGCATGGGTGATTGGAAGGCGGTTAAGAAAAATATGGTGAAGGATAAGAATGCGAAATGGGAGTTGTATAATCTGAAATCAGATGTCAGTGAAAGTCTCAACCTGGCAGAAAAGAATCCATCATTGATTCGTAAAATTCAAAAGATTGCAGGGATGGAGCATCAACATCACACTAGGGTTCAGCAATGGAACTTTATGGAGTAGTCTCGTGTAATCAGGAAGGAATTAACATTATTCTTACAAAATTCTATAATTATGGCTTACTATTATAACAAAGTGCTGAAAGGTAAAGGCTTCGATGAGGCCGTTGAACAAGTTACCACTGAACTTAAGAGAGAAGGATTTGGTGTACTCACCGAAATTGATGTCAAGGAAACATTGAAGAAGAAAATTGATGTGGATTTTAAAAAGTATAAAATTTTGGGAGCATGCAATCCCCAGTTTGCTCACAAGGCCCTGCAAAGTGAAGACAAAATAGGAGTCTTCCTTCCCTGTAATGTAGTGGTGGAAGAAAATGAAAATGGACTTGTGGAGGTTACAGCAGTAGATCCTATAGCATCTATGATAGCGGTCAAAAATGAATCGTTAGGAGCCATTGCTACTGAAATTCAGCAAAAACTTCGCAGGGTAATCGATAATCTCAATTAGGGCATTACACGGTGCTCATTGCTAAGGAGGTAGGAATATATTCTTACCTCCTTTCTTTTTCTCTGCCTCTTTGATGAAAATCTTTAAGCTGCTGCATCTGCTTTTCGGAGATCAGAGGTTGAACTTTTACCTCAAAAGAATGGATGACTTTCCCCATCTCTTCATCAGTATGTTTTTGCAAAGAATCGATTTGTGCCATCGTTTCATTGATCAAAGGACGCAACTGTCTTGCTGTTGCCGTATCGGCCTTAATTACAGAAAATATTTTTTTGACAAACGCTTCTTTTCCATGTTGTTTTTGACCCCCAGACGGCCGGCCACCGCCACCTTGTTTGTTCCAAAGCCCTATGCTGAGTGCGCCTATTAATATGCCAATGATCAATGTCGCTGAAATGGTGATCAGGGCTCTTTTTCTTTCAGGTGTCATGGATGTTCAATTAAGTTTTTATATAAATCAATCGATAAAATATCTTCCGTGGTTTGCTGATCCACACCAAACAAGGATTTTAGGGTCAGCTGGTCAGTGAGCAGTAGGTTGGTGATGAGCAAAGCCACCAATACACCGAGTGCCAGAACCTGGTATTTTTTAAAAAAGAAAAAAATCAGGTAATCAATTTCATTGACACGCTGCTTGAGTTGATTCATTATGCGCTCTGCAAAAAAAGGGCCGAAGGTATCTGGTTCAATGCGTAACATCATATCACGGATTTTCAAATACTGGTCACTTTGCCTTCTCAAAGTGGGTTCATTCTGCATTAGCAGGGATAGTCTTTCCTGCTCTCGTGCTGACAAGGCCACATCAAACGACTTCAAAAGAAGTTCTTCATAGGCAGAAAAATGTTCGTTCTTCATTTCAATTTTTTTGAGAGTGCCATTCTTAATTTTTGTTGAGCCCTCGCCAATCGTGACAACACCGTGCCCAGTGGTATCTCCAGTATTTCAGCAGTTTCTACGGTTGAATATCCGTCGATCAACCGGAGGCTAGCGACGGCCTGAAATTCCGGATCAAGCCGGCCGAATTCATAATTCAATTGCTCTTTCAAATCCATCATATTTTCTGATCCCTTACCGGCGGCTGCTTCAATTGAAGTATAGCGTGAAGCGGCACGCTTTCTTCTTTTAAGCTCATTGAGTGACAAGTTGATCGCAATTCTCACGAGGTACGTACTTACTTGTGATTCACCCCTAAACTTACCAAGTGCATCATAAAACCGGATGAATACTTCCTGTCCTACATCTTCTGCCTCTGAGACATCTCCAAGCATAGACTTGATCACTCCAGCCACTTTTCCTTCGTGCCTTATTACCAGCATTTTGAAGGCTGCCGTATCTCCCGCATTGGATTTCCCAATCAATACCTCATCAGTGGGTTGTTCCATAATTTTTTAAGGTATGAAATCCAATTAAATTTTTATGTTAGACAATCGGTTCATTCAGAATATTCCCAAAGTCGTGATTTTCTTTTGATAAAACTTAGCTATCATTGCGACTTCTATGAAACGATTGATTATTGACATGGACGATGTGATGGCCGATGCCACTGGTCAGTTCATCAATTTTTATGAAAAAGAGTTTGGCATTCGTGTACCACGTGAGTCTATGAATCATAAAAATGAGATGGAACGGTTTCCGGGCAATCATGAAACGGTTTATGACTTCACCTTTCGAAAGGATTTTTTCAGAAAGATGGAGGTGAAAGAACACAGTCAGGAAGTCATGAAAGAGCTCAACCAAAAATATGAATTATTCATTGTGTCATCGGCTATGGAATTTCCAAATTCCTTGCCGGAAAAGCTGGAATGGTTAAAAGAGCATTTCCCATTTTTGCATTGGAAGCAATTTGTTTTTTGCGGCCGTAAGAGCATCGTGCATGGTGATTATATGATTGATGATTTGCCGCACAACCTGGAAACATTTAATGGGGAGAAGTTATTGTTTTCCGCGCCTCACAATCTGCAGTTCAATCATTTTAAAAGACTCAATGGCTGGCTGGAAGTCAGGGATTATTTATTGTGATCAGCTGTCAATCTATGGGCTTCCCCTAATTAATCCGGTTCAATTCATCTTCGAGTCCGCTCTTCTTTCTTCTGGACGATTTTAATTTTTGATTTCCAAATTTGAAGGTAAGCCCGGCGCCAAAGCGTTTAGTATCAAAAGATCTTATTCCATTTATATCCAGGCCTCCATAGTTTCCATGGTAAGGATAATCACTGGTGGTATTAAAAAGATCAGTGGCTGTCATTCTTAATTGCAGCCTCCCATCGAAGAAATCTTTTCTTACCCCCAGGTTAAGGGCTGTTGTGCTTTCAATCTTAATGGAGCCCCTCCATATCCACGGGCTATTATACGAGTAGGTAATTTCCAATTTAAATTTGCCAGGCAGATTGAAATTATTTTGTATTCTGAAATTGTAGATACTGGCATTGAGATCGATTACTGTATTTTCAAACTCACCGTTATACGTTGTATAATTGTAGTTCACAAAAGAAGTAAATTCCCACCATTTAGATACCGTCACCGGATAACTGATCGACAAACCATTATTGGTTGATCGCTGCATGTTTTGGGGGATTAAAACAGTCCCGGTGGTGTCAATAATATGTAGAATCTGAGCAAAAAAACCGGTCGTTACACTATACGTATTGGATATGACAAGTTTATTTTTGAAGGAATAGGTGACTTCATAATTAGTTACATATGTTGGCTTCAGAAAGGGATTGCCTTTAAAGATCATAAGTTGACTTAACTTGGTTTCAAATGGATTTAGGTCAGAATACGTAGGCCTTGTAATTCTTCTGCCTACACTTACATTAAATTCTGAATTCTTTTTATTACTGTAGGATAAACTGACATTGGGGAACAGGTTGGTATAGTTTCTTTCCACATCGCTATCCTTTGTTGGTATCTCACTTCTCAATCTTCCGGCAGACGAAGTGTTTTCCATGCGTAAGCCGGCATTCAATTTAATTTTTTCACTCAGGCTTGTGCCCAGAATCATATATAGTGAAGACACCTTTTCCAGGTAAGTGAAATTATTGCTTCTGTTTATATCGAGGATAGGAATTCCATTTTCGATATTATAAAAAGAAAATTGATTGTCTGTATTTATATAGGAGTACTTTCCTCCTGTTGAGAAAGTCACCGCTTTAAATCTTTTTTCAAAATCCGCCTGGGCAGACCAAAGATTAATATTATTTTTTGCGTCAAATGAATTGTTTACTTCTTTGATAAGAGTCCCGTTTGATTCATAATAAGCATTGGGTTGTTCCGTTAATGATTCACTTGAGTATGTGCCATGACTTATATTTGCACTGAGTGTACTTGTTGGAGAAGCGTTATACTGATAGTTTAAGTTATAGTTCAGGTTTTTAGAGCTGATATCGGCATTGCTTTCCGAATCAAGAATAGTAGTTGGCTGGTTGCCAATAATCGAAGTAACAGCATTAGAATTATTGAGGCCATCATTCTTCACTCCGCGGCCAACCAAACTTATTGAATGCTTGCTGTTAATGGTATAGTCTATTCCAGCCGAATAATTAATTCCCTTATTTTTATTTATACCATAGGAATATTGGTCCATCAGAAATCCACTTTGTTCCTTGGTGTCAATGAAATCATCCTGAAATTTATTGCCAAAGCGGGCTATATCCCCATAGGTATTGACTTTCTTTTTGTTATAATTTAAGGTTAATCCATTATTGTTTCTCGGCAGGTCTCCTTTAGAATAAGATGACACGATAGTGCCATTGAAACCAGCATCACTATTTTTTTTCAATCGAATATTAATAATTCCTGCATTTCCTTCCGCCTCATATTTGGAGGAAGGATTGGTAATAATCTCAATGGATTCGATGTTATCCGATTGCATACTTTGAAGCATAACGGCAAGGTCGGTTCCGGAAAGCCTGCTTGGCCGGCCATTTATGAAAATCCGAACACCACTTTTGCCTTTTAGGAGTATGTTATTATCCAGATCAATCATTACACCTGGAGCCTTACCCAGTAATTCAAGCCCATTAAAGCCTGATGCATTAACGCTGCTGGCCACATTGAATACCATCTTGTCCGCATGCACTTCCACTAATGCCTTTTTCCCTTCAACGACCACTTCATCCAATTGTGTTACTGACTTTTCCAATTTAATAGCCGGTAAAGTCTTGGTCTCGTTTGGACTAAGGTTAAAATTATCTGTCTGGTGTGTTTCGTATTCAAGGTTTTGAACCTTGACACGATAAGTGTCGGGTTTGATGCCGACAATCTCGAATGATCCATCCTCTTTGCTGACTTCTCCTTTTATAAATACAGAATCCTGACGTAAAAGGATTACAGTTGCAAACGCAACCGGAGCATTATCAGGTCCTTTAATAAGGCCTTTTACCTGAGATGTATTTTGCTGGCTGTATCCAATCATGCATAATAGCATCATGACTACCAGGATATAGAATTTTATTGGCGTGGGGGACTTATTAATCATAAGATTATCTCATGGTGGGGAATGAGTTGAGTCAACAGAACAACCCATTATATAAATGATTTAGCTGCCCTAATGAATTGTAAAGATATGAATTTCCACCCTAAAAATTTGTGAGTGGTAATGAGTACATATTCTTTAATTTATTTCCTATTAACGATCTTAACAGAATCTATATTCTTAAGAATTAGTTATATAGAATACGCGTCGAATCAATAGCCCTTGGTTATCCCTTTCTCAAGAGCAGGAATTCCTTCTTTCATCCAGCGTGGCATATCAGATCCTTTCAGATAGTGATCAAAGAATTGCTTCATGCGAATCTGGAAGTCCATTCTATTCTCTCTCTTTACAGGCCAATGTGGTTCTCCATTATAGTTAAGCATCCATACGGGTTTGTTCAATCTGCGCATCGCCATATACATTTCAATACCTTGATACCAAGGCACAGCACCATCGGCATCATTGTGCAGTAATAGAAGAGGTGTTTGTATTTTATCAGCAAAGAAAATGGGAGAATTTTCAATAAAGAGTAATGGCTTTTCCCAAAGACTTCCGCCCAACCGGGTCTGTGATTTTTCGTATTGAAACATGCGACTTAATCCGCTTTCCCATCGAATACCCCCATAAGCACTGATCATGTTGGCAACAGGAGCTCCCGCCTCAGCTGCCTTAAATAGGTTAGTACGCGTGATCATATAAGCAGTCTGGTATCCTCCCCAGCTATGTCCCTGAATACCAATGTTCTTTTCATCTACAAAACCCTTCGAAATAAGTTGTGTTACGCCAGGCATAACGCAGTTGTGGGCACTCTCCCCTGGATATCCAATTTTATAAATAATGTCAGGAACAAAAACCAGGTAGCCGTCGCTCACGTACGTCGTGCGATTGATTATTGAGCGGAGGGGGTAAGGACTAATGTGAGCATGAAGATTGTCGCTTTCCCGTTCGTAGAAGTAAACGATCAGCGGATACTTCTTCTTAGGATCAAAATTTTCGGGTTTGTATAATAGCCCGGTAAGGGGAATATTATCAAGCGAAGTCCAATTTACCAATTCAACATCTCCCCAGAAGTAGTTTTTCATTTGAGGATTGGCATCGCTGATTTTTTTAGGGCCGGTGAAGCTAAGATCAGCAGTCCACACATCAGGAAATTCACGGAAACTTTCCCGAGTGAATAGAAGTTGATCGGCAAGTTTGGATTTCACTGTTCCTCCATAGCGATAATTATCCATTACCAACTTGCTAAGTTTACCGTCATTTAATGAAAGCTTGTAATACCCAGAAGCTTTAGTAGACTCATTGAACGCAGATAATAATAAATCTTTATTAGGGTCAATGAAACGCTCTTCCGCATCGAGCTTCACATAGCGGAAAACCGTTTTTTCCTGGCGACCTATTTTTGTGAGATTTAATGGAGCCTTGTTATTCTTTATATCAAAAGCCCAGATATCATAACGATCATAAACTAAGAACAACTGATCATTGGCAGTCCATCCGGCAGCTCCATAAGGACTTGGATAATCTGGATGATCATCTTCTTCATCTGCAAATTTTATGTTGAGGCCTTGCGTTATTTTTGTCGTTTTGTTTGTGCCAATCTCATACGTGAACCAGGCGGTATCCGCCAGACTAAACCAGTAGGCATAGTTAGCTTTTGGTGATAAACTGGCATTGCCTTTAACGCGATGAGCGATTTGTTTTTTCGTTCTTGTTTTTGAATCGAATATATAGAAGTCATTGCTGGCATTGCCTTCCCAGGTAATTGATTTGCGATAAGGGACATTACTTTCACCGAGATAAACGGAGGAGTTTCCTTCGTCACCCAATTCAATGGAAGGCACTTCCGTATTTCCAAGTTGCGTGACAGACTTTGTAGCGATATCAAGACCCACTAAATAAGATCGCTTCTTTTCGGAATCCAGCTGCTTGTTTTGTTGTGGATAGATATAAGAGTCGTTACCGTTCCAGATTTCAACATTTACAATTTCTTCAGCTAGCAAAGTGGTGTCTTGGACTATTGGCAGCGGGGCTGATCCGAAGAACAGTTTATTGCCATCCTTTGAAAAAACAGGCGTATAATGTTCACTTACTATCCATTTCGGAGGAATCACCCCCGATCCTTCAATGTCAACAAATTGAACCTCATTTTCTTTTTTCCAATAGTGCAGCTGGAAGTGCCGAATCAATGCTTTGGTGGTATCAGTGTCAACCAGGAAAGCTGCCCGGGTGCCGTCTTCACTGATAGAAAGTCCTTTGTATTTGAATTTTGGCTTCCCCCGATGGATATTATTTAGTTCATGCTGTTGAAGGTCATACCAATACAAACCTGCTTGCAGGGTAGAGTCGTTGCCAGTAGTGCTGAATAAAATTCCCTGACCATACTTAGCCAATGAATAGTCCTTTACAAATCCAAAAATGATTTCATTCCCATCGTTTAGGTTTTTCAAAACGAGCGTGTAGCCATTGTCATCGTTATTTGCTTTTTTCTTTTTAGCATGAGGAAGGGTTTTCTCATCAATTTTATTGACTTCGGGCTTCGTCTCTTTTTTTGTTTCCAGTAGGTAGGCGACAATATCACTTGCTTTTTCATGGACTTTGTAGGATTTAACATCAGCAATTTTTTCGGTTTTATGGTCAGCAAATGAGTAAATACATAATGAATCCTTAGGCAAATCTTCTTTTTTCTTTTTTAGCCTGCGTAATTCCTTGACCACTTTTTTTTGTGGTTGAATTTTGAAAATTGCATATCGACTGTCATAGGTGAGCGTGATCTCGGCAGCACGTTTTACTGAATCCTGGGTACTGGTTTTCAGGTTATAGAAAATCACTTTACCATCACCATCCTGCGGATTCACGGTGAAGGCGGCAAAAGTGCCATTTGGGGTTAGTGCCTTGAAAGTGATTTCTTTCCATCCATCATATACTTTATGGCTAAGCGGAATTTTAGCGGGAGGTGTTGCTACCGCTGCTTTCTTCTGACCATGAACGAAACTGCTGAGCAAAATGAAAGAGGTGAGCAGTAAATAAGATTTCATAAAATTGGTTTGACGTGAAGTTACATTTCCCGTGATTATCGCACCCAATTAATTTTAGGAATGGAGGATGGGTTGATGGCATCTGGTTATCTTTATCTTTAAAATTTAACTCCATGGAACTAACGCTTACAACGCCTGCATTGCTTTTCCCAACGGTTTCATTGATACTACTGGCATACACCAATCGCTTTCTGGCGATGGCTTCCCTCATTCGTAAGCTAGCCGATGATTACACCAAAAGAGAAGATAAGAGCGTAGCAGATCAGATTCGCAACTTGAAAATACGGCTGAGGCTAATTCGTGACATGCAATTGTTTAGCATAATTTCTCTTTTCCTAAGCGTTCTTTGCATGTTCTTCTTATTTAACGGACAAGAGCCGATAGCAAAATTTATCTTTGGCACTTCATTAGTTTCGTTGCTTATTTCGCTGGGTTTATCCGTGCGTGAAATTTATATTTCTACACGGGCGCTTTCTATTCAATTAAGCAATATAGCCTCAGACGTTAAGTTATAATCACGATTTAGTATTGATCTTGAGCGAACCAAGCCATTAACATAATGGCACAGGCAGTGCCATCCATGGTGGGTTCGTTGGTGGCGTAATTTCCAATGTCATCATGATATACTACATAGGAATTTTGAAAGGGAGCAAACTCATCAGGCTCGTTAAGTTTCAAGCCAATCAATTTATTAAAGATAGACGTGTAGATCGGGCCATCGACTAGCCCACCGGGGATTTCCTTTTTGGTTAGGGCCCAGGTGCTGGTGTGAACATCAACAGGATATTCTCCCTTCTCTGGAATATTCATAAACATGCTGGTGCCCCAGGGGTTTCTTCCCAGCAGCCAATCCCGCATGGCCAACGCGTAAGTGTGATATTGTAAATCGCCAGTCATTTTTTCATACAGCAAAATTTGAAGAATCAGATCGGTGGTTAGGTTATTTGAACACCATATAAATGGCACGCCATGGTGAAACGCATTTTTATTCGCCCGCACTAATGTTTTTTCAATACCTTTTTTATAATAGCCAATTAATTTTTCTTTAAAACCGGCATCCACTAAATCGAATAGAGCATAATGAGCGATATTCATAAAGGGATAACGCTGATAATGAGAGGTCGTGTCATTTTCAATCCACGAAAGCGTATTGGTTGCTTCAGCATATCGCTTAGCATCATCAAGGTATTCTGATTTACGGGTAGCACGGTACAACTCAGCTGCCGCCCATTCCATATCGTCAGTCCATGTGTCTTCATTATAGCGATAAGGAGCACCATATGAATTTCCTTGCTGATATCCTTCTTTTTCTTTGCCCATCCGATACAAATCTTCAGCGGCAGACAGGCATCTCAAAGCATAAGCTTCGTCTTTTAAATCTTTTTTCCATACCTGATAGCCTAGCGCCATGGCAGCGGCAGAGCGCCCAGCCAGATTAGCAATGCCAGTGGCATTACTCTTATATTTTCCAAGACCCTGGGGTTCACCGCCGGCAAAATAAGCTACTCGGTAAGAATTTTTTCCCCACCCGTAATTGCTGGGATCGTTCATTGGTAATTTCCAACCTATATGATCGCGGTCATCAGCTACCTGATGAAATAACTGCCCATTTTGAGGATGAAGATTATGAATCCAGTCGAGGCCCCACCTTGCTTCGTCCAGCACATCAGGAATATCATTACTTCCGGATTGACCTAAGGCGTTTACTTGATCGGCAAATTTTTCAGGAAAGAACTGATAGGCCATGATCATTCGTGCAACCGAATTACTGGCAGTGATCAGGTATTTCAATTGATCACCGGCATCATGCCAGCCACCACGTGCGTTAATATAAGTCGAATCAGGCATAGGGCCTCCCATAGCGCGCCCATCTTTTTCATGACACGTTTGATTGAAAAAAGGATTAAACCCGCAACGTTGTTGGCGCATAAAAATAAGCAGGTCTTCATGATAATTTTTAAAAGCATTTTTTCCGATTACGAAAGAAGTGGAGACGGAATGATTAGGGATACGAATGATATAACTTCCTGCTTTTTGAAATTCACTAAACTCAAGGTCGTAATAATATTTAAAGTTATCATAGCCTGGTGCTTTGGAAGGGATCACCTTGTGAACAAAAGCGACCTTACCGGATGCATCTATTATTTCAAATTTTCCTTTCACAGGTTTATTTGAAAATGCGATGGCCACTTTTTGATCACCGGGAAGATATCCTAACAAGTTAATTCGAATATAAACGGAATTTGATTGCGCTTGCAAGAGCGTAAAGTTCAGGGTGAATAGGACGAAAGCAAAGAGTTTCTGCATTGAGCCGCTGTTTTAAAATGAGTAGGAATTTACTCCTTCGAGGAAATGCAAAAAAGATAATTTTTACAAAAGGAGACTTCCCTGATGTGCTTTTTTTACACTTGGCTTGACATCCAGAAATAGACGGTGACCATCCATCCAATGACGAGAAGGACTATGCGATGATATCGCTTTGATCTGAAAGATTCATAAATAGCCACTAAAGCAACGATAGCCAACAAAATACCAGCGGGAGCAAAATCTTCCTTTTCAAATTCTGCAATGGCTAAGTTGCCGTGAAAAAACATCAACGCAGGTAATAGCCAAACCAATTTATGCAACCTGTCCCAGTTTTTGCCCAACAGCTTCTCACTGTATTCATTGGAAGTCAGCAACATCAATGATAAAATTGGCACCATGATCCAGATGGGTTTCAAGGGTAATACCATCAATTGATCGAGGATGGGCTGATCGCGTTTCAGAAAGAACAAAGCACTTACCAGTCCGTGTGTAAGTAACCATGTGCCGGCAACGATGCCAAGATCTTTACGGTATTTCACCAGCCACCGCACGTATGGGTTTTCTTTCAGGAGTCCCAAGCGCATTAATGCGCTAGGTAAGAGGGTACAGGTTAGAATAACAGTACCTGTAATGGCCGTAAACCCTGCCGGTTCACCTGCTTGAAAATATCCGAGGGCTAAAAGAATCAGTAGCGTTGGAATAGAGATAATCCAAAGCCATTTTTTTAAATCAATTGAAATCATACTGATGAAGTGAACTTAAGAATATGTAAACGCACCATTTTTGGTGTGCAATGTTACTTGATTGGATACAGATTTTTCCACACGGCCAATTATTTGGGCATCAATGCCAAAATGATTTGATATTTCAATTACCTGATTGGCCAATGGAGCCGGTAAATAAATTTCCATACGATGCCCCATATTGAAGACTTTATACATCTCTTTCCAATCGGTGCCAGAGGCTTCCTGAATGGCCTTAAAGAGTGGGGGAATTTCAAAAAGATGGTCTTTGATTACATGAAGATTTTCAATGAAGTGCAGTACTTTGGTTTGTGCACCACCACTACAATGGATAATACCATGAATTTGTGAACGTAGATGATTAAGAATTTCAATCATGACCGGTGCGTACGTACGTGTTGGTGATAGAACGAGCTTGCCCATATTTAATGGAGTACCGTGTATTTCATCAGTTATTTTATATTTTCCAGAATAGACAAGATTTTCCGGAACCGCTTTATCATAACTCTCGGGATATTTTGTTGCATACGTGTGAGTAAACACATCATGACGCGCAGAAGTAAGACCATTGCTTCCCATGCCGCCATTATATTCGCTTTCATAGGTGGCTTGTCCGTAACTGGAGAGACCCACTATTACATCACCAGCTTGAATATTTTTGTTATCAATTACCTCCTTGCGTTTCATCCTTGCCGTTACTGTACTATCGACTATGATCGTTCGCACGAGGTCTCCCACATCGGCCGTTTCTCCACCCGTACTATGAATCTCCAAGCCGTGAAGCCGAAGCATGTTGAGCACGTCTTCGGTGCCATTGATGATAGTTGAGATCACTTCGCCGGGTATGAGATTTTTATTTCTCCCTATGGTTGAGGATAAAAGTATAGGACCGGTGGCCCCCACACAAAGCAAGTCATCAATATTCATGATGATAGCATCTTGTGCAATACCTTTCCACACAGAAAGATCACCGGTTTCTTTCCAGTAAATATAGGCAAGCGATGACTTGGTGCCGGCACCATCAGCGTGCATAATGGTGCAGTATTCAGGATCAGCGGCAAGCACATCGGGCACAATTTTACAAAAGGCCTTTGGAAAAAGGCCCTTGTCCAGGTTCTTAATGGCTTGGTGAACATCTTCTTTACTGGCGGATACACCTCGTTGTTGATAGCGTTCTTGGCTCACAGAAATCTCATTTTTAACTGCAGCAAAGGTGCGAAGAATGAATGGAATTTGAATGCTGATTACGACTTTACTTGAACTGAATTCGGATAAATTGCGGCAACCTATTAATGAATAAGAAAAATCTGCAATGCAACTCTCATGTTATCGTAAAATATATAATTGCATTAGTCCAGTGACTCCAGATAAAGATCTTCAACTTTTTTACGAGCCCATGGAGTTTTTCTGAAAAAGGTAAGGCAGGATTTAATACTGGGATCAAAACGGAAACAATTCACAGGGATTCGTTCACCGAGTTCATTCCACCCGTATCGATCTACCAGGAAAACAAGGATGTACTCAAGGGTTTTGCCGTGAAGTGGATTATTCGGTTGTTCGTCTTTCATCGAGATGATTAATTAAATGGATTCAATGGCAGCGGAATAATCTTCCTGATAATCTTCTGGTAGTCTACTGAGCAAAGTCGTTATTTTTTTAAGTTGCTGGGCATAAAGATTGTAAAGCACGGTGCCAGGGGTAAGGGGAATCTCTGCTTCTTTGATCTTTTTACAGAAGTGAATCCGTAATTCGAGTTCAGTCTGAGCTATACCTGAATATTTTATCTGTCGATTGGCAAATCGAAGGATTTTACGAAGTATTTTTTTTGTGATGTACAAGTTTCTTCCGTCTAACTCATGGAACATCATATCCAGTTCTTCTTTTATATTTCGAATGTAGCCTACTTCATCATCGGCATCTGAAAGAAGGTAGGAGATCAGCTCTTTGTTTTCTTTTTTGTATTTGGCCAAGCGTAGGCAAATTGAATGAAGCGATGACTCATCTAGTCGTTGCAGTTCTTTTTTGATTTCACTAATGGAAGCGCTGTTCATGATAAACGAAGTTTTCGGAAAAGATCCCATAGCACAATGCCAAGGCACACGGAAATGTTAAGCGAATGTTTGGTGCCCAGTTGTGGAATCTCTAAAGCCAGATCCCCCAGCGCTATGGATTCATCACTTACGCCATGCACTTCATTGCCGAATACAAGACAATATTTTACATCAGGTTCTCCATTAAAAGTCTGCAGAGGAATACTATCAGTGGTTTGTTCCACGATTACAATTTTATATCCCCTTCCACGAAGGTCCGAAATTGCATGTGCCGGGCTTTCAACATATTCCCAATTCACTGATTCCGTAGCGCCCAGTGCGGTCTTTTGAATTTCGCGGTGTGGTGGGATTCCGGTGATACCGGTGAGATAAATCTTTTCAACACGAAAAGCATCAGCCGTTCGAAATGCAGAGCCTACATTGTGCAGACTTCGAACATTATCGAGTAAAATGCAAACTGGAATTTTTTCTGATTCTTTAAATTGATCAATTGAAATTCGACCCAATTCTTCCAGTTTTAGTTTCTTCATTGTGCAAAGGTATCCTTAAAACTATTTTGCGGAACTTTATCAGCATAGAATCGTTTACAAATACAATGAAAAAATACCTGTCTTTACTGTTATTGATAATCCCTTTATTTAGCTGGGGTCAGGATAAATGGAAAGACGTCTACACCGAAAAGACCTGGGCAGATCGTGATCGCTGGCAAAGGGCCAATGCTATTATTCATCAATTAAATATAAGTCCTGGAAGTACAGTGGCAGATGTCGGATGTAATGAGGGCTATATGACGATTAAGCTTTCTGCTTTTGTGGGTAGTGCGGGTAAAGTTTTTTCTGTGGACGTTGTTCAATCCAAGTTGGATAACCTCTATAATAATATCAACAAAAGAAACATTACCAATGTGGAAGTGATTAAGGGTGATTATGATAATCCTAAGCTGCCACATGATGTGCTTGATGCCGTAATTATCCTTGACACCTACCACGAAATGGACGATCATGACAAAATATTACAGCATTTGAAAGCCTCTTTAAAACCCGGAGGCAGGCTGGTATTATGTGAACCCATTGCTGAGAAACGCAGAAAATCAAGTCGTCATGATCAGGAGAAAATGCATGAGCTGAGCATGAACTATGCGCTTGAAGACTTGGGCAAAGCAGGCTTTAAAGTTATTAAGCAGGAAGACGCTTTTGTAGATCGATTAAAAGAAAAGGACGATATAATGTGGTTGATTGTGGCCATAAAAGAGTAGCTGATTGCCCTCCTATAATACTGTTTATTTCTTCACTATTAGCTTCTGACTTCTCCCTTCTTGCCTCTATATTTGTCGCCTATGGCTGGAGCAAATGCGATGGATACCCCGTTAATGAAACAGTACAACGCTATCAAAGCGAAGTATCCCGGGGCCTTATTACTTTTTAGGGTAGGTGATTTTTATGAAACGTTTGGAGAGGATGCCATCCGCGCTTCCCGTGTGCTTGATATCACGCTAACCAAACGAGGAAATGGATCAGCTTCCGAAATTGAATTGGCTGGATTTCCGCATCATGCTTTAGATACTTATTTACCCAAATTAGTCAGAGCCGGAAATCGTGTTGCCATCTGCGATCAGCTGGAAGATCCGCGATTTGTAAAAGGTATTGTAAAGCGAGGTGTAACAGAGTTAGTGACTCCCGGAATATCTTACAACGATAATGTACTCGAACGAAAGCAAAATAATTTTCTGGCCTCAGTTTTTGCAGGAAAAACGGCTATGGGCATTTCATTTTTAGACATCAGCACGGGGGAGTTTTATGCGGCACAAGGTCCGGATAATTATGTCTATAAGTTAATTCAGAGCTTTGGGCCAGCGGAAATCATTTACAGCAAAGCCAGCCGCGAAAAGTATGATACTCAGTTTAGCGAAGAGTATGCCACGTTCGCCCTGGATGATTGGGTATTTGCATTTGATTTTGCCAGGGAGAAACTGATTCAGCAGTTCAAAACCAGTACCCTCAAAGGTTTTGGCATTGAAGGAATGAGTGAGGCTATTATTGCGGCTGGAGCAATTTTGCATTACCTGGAAGCTACAGAACATAAAGACACCCATCACATCGCGTCAATCTCACGCATAGACGAAGACAAGTACGTATGGCTGGATAAGTTTACGGTGCGCAACCTGGAAATAGTTCAATCCACCAATGAAGGCGGAGTTCCATTGCTGGAAGTACTTGATCAAACGGTAACGCCTATGGGTTCGCGCAACCTACGAAAATGGATGATCTTGCCTCTCAAAGAGAAACAAAGTATTGACGAACGTCTTCAGGTCGTGGAGCAATTTTATAATGATCAGGAGTTAACAGAGAAAATACTGGAACATCTTCATCAGATTACTGACCTGGAAAGATTGATTTCTAAAGTAGCTGTCGGCAGGATTAATCCCCGCGAATTATTACAATTGAAGCGATCGCTGAAGGCAATCATTCCAGTGAAGGCTATTTTGGAAAAATCTTCTTCCTCAGAATTAAAGAAGTTGGGGGACCAATTGAATCGTTGTGAATTTTTACTGGAAAAGATAGAAAGAGAATTGAAAGAGGATGCCCCCATGTTAATTCATCAGGGGGGGATTATAAAAGAAGGTGTGGATGCCGAACTGGATGAGCTAAGAAGCATCGCTTTTTCTGGGAAGGATTACCTATTACAGATACAAAAGAGAGAGATTGAACGAACAGGAATTAACTCTTTAAAGATTTCCTACAACAAAGTATTTGGATATTATCTGGAAGTAAGCAATGCTCATAAAGATAAGGTCCCTTCAGATTGGATCAGAAAGCAAACACTGGTGAACGCGGAGCGATATATCACTGAGGAGCTCAAAGTATATGAAGAAAAAATTCTTCACGCAGAAGAAAAGTTGTCTGTAATCGAGCAGCGCTTATTTAATGAATTAATGCGTCATGCTGCTGATTACATTTCTCAGATCCAACAGAATGCGCGTGTGATTGCAATTTTGGATTGTTTGTTATCTTTTGCAGTAACCGCCAGATTCAATAAATATAATAAACCGGAGATCAGTGACTCAAAACGATTGGCAATAAAAGCCGGACGACACCCTGTGATTGAAAAGCAACTGCCAGTTGGTGAAAGCTATGTGCCCAATGATATTTACCTTGACAATGAGACCCAACAGATATTGGTAATTACGGGTCCGAATATGGCGGGAAAATCTGCCTTGTTAAGGCAAACCGCCTTAATTGTGCTCATGGCCCAAATGGGAAGTTATGTTCCCGCGGAAGCTGCGACCATAGGCATTATCGATAAAGTATTTACACGTGTGGGCGCTTCCGACAATTTGTCGCGAGGCGAATCCACTTTTATGGTAGAGATGACAGAGACCGCAAGTATTCTCAATAACCTGAGCGACCGAAGTTTGATTTTGATGGACGAAATTGGAAGAGGCACTTCTACCTATGATGGTGTTTCCATTGCCTGGGCAATTGTAGAATATTTACATAACCATAAAGACTTCCAACCAAAAACCTTATTTGCCACCCACTATCATGAATTAAATCAACTGACGGAAGACCTGATGCGCGTGAAAAACTTCAATGTAAGTGTGAAAGAAGTTGGCGACAAAATTATTTTCATGCGTAAACTCAAAGAAGGGGGCAGTGAACATAGCTTTGGGATCCATGTGGCACAACTGGCCGGAATGCCTAATAAGGTAGTATTGCGTGCAAATGAAATTCTTCACTTCCTGGAAAGGGATAAACATAAGAACGAACAGAAGAAAAAGTTCGATGAGCTGCCAAAACCAACTACGCAGATGAGCTTGTTCGAAATGGATCCTAAATCCAAGGCCGTTCATGATATGCTCGAGAAGATCGATATCAATACCATCAGCCCTGTGGAGGCTCTATTGAAATTGAATGAGGTGCTCAACGTATTAAAAAAATAATCATTCCCAGTTAAAAGCGTAGGTAAATCCTTGTTGTACATAATGAGGGTCGAAATAATCAAAATAATACAAGCTCATCGACAGGATGGATAAATTTGTATTACCTCCTAATTTTTTCTTAAATTTATTAGCCCCAAACCCTTATTAACATGATTAAGAAAATATTACTGGGAATAGTACTCCTGGTTGCCATCATTGCCATTGGATTCGTCATTATGGTTTATGCCCGTTATGAGCGAACTTTTGAAGCCCCTTATCCTAACATCAAAGCAAGTACCGATTCAGCAGTCATTGCACGGGGTCGATCCCTTGCCTTTGGCCCTGCACATTGTGCGAATTGTCATTCCCCGATGTCGGATATGACTAAGGTTGACAATGGCGAAGTCACACCGCTGAGTGGTGGATTCAATTTTGAATTGCCCATTGGAAATGTGTATGCGCCAAATATTACTTCAGATGAAGAAACAGGTATTGGTAAGTTACGGGATGAGGAAATTGCGCGTTCGTTACGCTATGGAGTTAGACATGATGGGCGAGCAATACTTGATTTCATGCCATTTTATGATTTGAGTGAAAGTGATCTCACAGCAGTGATCTCCTTCTTAAGGACGCAAGCGCCTGTTAAAAATAAAAGACCTCAACATGAATGGAATTTTCTGGGTAAAGCAGTAATGGCATTTTTGGTTAAGCCAACTGGTGATGGTGATGTTCCGGAATCACCTGCAATAGATTCTACTGCTGCATACGGAAAGTATCTTGCAGCAAGCGTGGCGAATTGCCGTGGGTGTCATACAAAACGCGATATGATGACAGGCGGATATATTGGTCCCGAGTACGCGGGAGCAGCCGAATTTGAGGTGGTGGATGAAAACGGAAAAATTATCCCAGGTAAACACCTTGTCACCCCTAATTTGACTCCAGATCAGGAAACAGGAAGAATAAGTGGTTGGTCCAAAAAAGATTTCATCGAACGGTTTAGAAAGGGACGTTTGATCCCTGGCAGTCCTATGCCCTGGGGCCCATTCAGCCGTATGAGTGATCTTGAGTTGACAGCACTCTATAAATTTATCAGTTCGTTGGAACCTATTAACAATCCGATTCCGCTGGGAATACAGGAGGGGGACCCAAAGTAGTACTGACATTGTTGCAATGGGTATAGAATAGGAATAATTATTTCCTGTCAAATCATTTATTAATATTATGGTTAATATTGACCAATTTGACAATGAAAATAATCCGCAAGATCTTATTTGGACTGGCTTCCTTGTTGGGATTTATTGTGCTTGTAGTAGTGATCTTTTTTCGGCAAGAAGCATATCAGCTCTATAAGGTATTAACATTTTTTGATAAGGATGCCATTTCCAGCAACTTCAAAAATGTTAAGGATATTTTTCATACCAGCATCGTATCGGGATCATCCAATCCCTATCACTTCGCCAAGCGCGATAAGGTATTTGCCCTCCCCATATCTTTTCAATTCAACGACTCTACGGTAAACACGCAAGCATACCTGGATTACACCCTTACTGATGCGTTGTTGATAATTCGCCATGACTCTATTTATTATGAGTATTATGCAAATCAGTTTACAGAAAACGACCATCACATATCATGGTCAATGTCAAAGTCAGTGATTTCAGCACTGCTTGGAATAGCAATCCATGAAGGGAAAATCAAAAGCATTGAAGAAACGGTAACAGATTACTTGCCTGAGTTTGCCGGTACAGGGTATGACCATGTCAGAATCAAAGATGTACTTCAAATGTCATCAGGAGTGGGGTTCAATGAAGACTATGGTGATTTTAATTCTGACATCAATGTGATGGGCCGCTACTTTGCGCTGGGCATGCCCATGGCGGATTTCGCAAAACGATTGAAACGTGCCCGACAACCCGGTACATATAATTTATATGTGAGCATAGATACTCAGGTATTAGGAATGATCCTGACTAAAGCAACGGGCCAATCCATCACCGATTACATGAATGAAAAATTGTGGTCGCCAATAGGTGCGGAGTCAGACGCATATTGGATAGTTGATAATTCAGGAATGGAATTCGCCATTGGTGGACTCAATGCCACGGCCAGAGATTACGCTAAGATCGGACAGTTATTTTTAGATTCCGGAAGGTGGTTAGGTAAACAAGTCGTTCCTGAAGCTTGGGTAAGAGCATCCGTTACCCCTGATGCTCCTCATGTAATGCCGGGCAAACGAAGCACCGCGTTGCGCAAGGATGGATATGGATTTCAATGGTGGATCCCGTATGGAAGGGAAGATGAATTTAATGCGCAGGGAATCTATGGTCAGTTTATTTACATCGATCCGGATAAAGACATGGTGATTGTAAAACTATCCTCTAACTATCACTTCAAAAATGATCAAACAGGATATTTTCATGATCATGAAATTGCCTTGTATAGAAAAATTGCAGAACAGTTTAACTAGAAGCATACCCACTAGCTAGACATTTCGATATTACGCAGAAAGAATTTTTTAACTTTAGAAAAACAAGTATGGGGTCATGAAAAAAATCCGTT
>JAHEMS010000292.1 GCA_024643595.1 Bacteroidota bacterium | reverse complement strand
CGTAGAGTAGAATTCGAAATCGTTAAGGATTGATTTCCCTTCTGAAATACCTGATTCAACGATTGAAAATAAAACCTGATCCTGTGTAAAAGGCTACCCTGTTCTGAATCCGCAAAAAAAAATGAGCATTAAAATTAAATGCCCATTTCCATTTTTTTAACTTAATTAATATCACCCTGTAACCAACTTGGCAATATCATTATAGAAAACAAACACCATGAGCAATAGCAATATCGCCATCCCCACCTTTATCGCATTCTCAAAGAATTTTTCAGAAGGTTCGCGACCACTAATCATTTCATAGAGTAGGAACATCACATAGCCGCCATCCAGTGCGGGGATCGGTAACAAGTTCATGAAAGCAAGAACCATTGATAACAATCCTGTCATTCTCCAAAATCGCTCCCAGTCCCAAGTGCCTCCATATGCTTTTGCCATGCCTATCGGACCAGACAACGATTTTTTAAATGAAATCTGACCCGTGAATATTTTCCTGAATGCTTTCAACTGAACTGCAATAACACCAAATGCTCTGGCTGGTCCGATCAAAGCCGATTCACCGAATGTGTAGTCCACTGTCTTCTCCCCTTCTTTGGGCACTAACTGATTCGGAACATAAAATCCAATGCCTGGAGCATCCTTAAAATATTCCTTAAATTCCATCACCTGCTCTCCTCGCTGCACTTTAAATTGAAGTGTATCTTCTTTAAAATTGCGAGTGACAGCAGTCAATTCATCATGATAGGTGATGGGGTTATGTTGTATTTCTACAATCCGGTCACCTTGCTGAAGTTCAATTCTATCCGCTATTGTATTTGGTGAGACTTCGTCCACCACGGGAAACCTTCTTGGCAATACAAAATTGACAATCGCATCTTTTCGATCGAACTTCTCTATAAAATCTGTTGGAATTGGAATATTAATTTCTTGCCCATTCCTTAATACCGTGTAAGCAGAATTTTGTGAAAGCAGTACATCCGGTTTGGCAAGATCATCAAAATATTCAAAGTCTTGTCCGTTAATTTTGGTGATTTGGTCTCCTGTTTGAATGCCAATCTGTTGTGCCAGTTCCATGGCTTGCACACCGCCATTTTTATTTACATAGTCAATTAAAATAAAACGATCACCAATGAAATAAACAATACCAATAAAGATCAGTACACCTGTAATTACATTTACAATAATTCCACCGAGCATTACAATTAATCGTTGCCATGCAGGCTTAGAGCGAAACTCCCATGGTTCCGGGGCTGCTTTCATCTGCTCTTTATCCATACTTTCATCCACCATGCCGGCAATTTTTACATAACCACCTAGTGGAAACCAACCAATACCATATTCTGTGTCTCCTTTTTTATATTTTACCAGAGAGAAATTGAGCACATTGGCCATGGGGAAAAGAAAATCGAAGAACAGATAAAACTTTTCCACGCGAATATCAAACATGCGGGCCGTTATAAAGTGTCCCCATTCGTGTACTGCAATTAAAATTGAAAGGCTCAACAGAAGCTGGGCCGTCATAATTATTCCTTCCATCAGTTTATTAGTTCTTTTGCTTTAATCCTTGTTTCTCTGTCCGTACTCACATAATCCTCCAGGGTTGGATTAGTGATATAATTCATTTTAGCCAGGCAATGTTCCACTACATCCGACATTTCTAGAAAACCTATGCGGTCACTTAAAAATTCAGCCACTGCCACCTCATTTGCAGCATTTAGCACACATGGCATATTTCCACCACGACCCAATGCCTCAAACGCGAGCGCAAGATTACGAAAAGTTTCTGTATCCGGCTTCTCAAATGTCAATGCTGGAAAATTAGCAAAATCGAACCTTGGAAAGTCACTTTTAAGGCGTTCAGGGTAGGAAAGAGCAAATTGAATTGGCAAACGCATATCTGGTAGACCAAGTTGCGCCTTGATTGACCCATCTTCAAATTGAATAAGTGAATGAATGATAGATTGCGGATGAACAACAACATCCACTTGTTCCGTTTTAAGTCCAAAAAGCCACTTTGCTTCAATAACTTCAAGTCCTTTATTCATTAATGTGGCCGAATCGATGGTCACTTTGGCTCCCATTGTCCAGTTAGGATGCTTTAATGCCTGCGCTTTGGTAACATTCTTCAACTCATTTTTTTTCTTCCCCCTAAAAGGACCACCTGACGCGGTAAGAATAATTTTCTCAATCGGATTATGAAATTCTCCTACCAGGCACTGAAAAATTGCCGAATGCTCAGAATCTACTGGAAAAATATTCACGCCCTTTTTCTTTGCCAGCTGAGTAATTAATTCACCAGCCACTACCAGCGTTTCCTTATTTGCGAGGGCAATATTCTTTCCTGCCTCAATGGCATTTAAGGTCGGCTTCAGTCCTGAATACCCAACCAGGGCAGTAAGTACGAGATCGATCGAATCCATCTCCACGATGGATGCCAGCGAATTTTCACCAGAAAACACTTTAATATCCAGAGGAATCAGCGCTTCCTTTACTTTATGGTAAGCATCCTCATTTGATATCACTACTGCGTTTGGACTAAATACCTTTGCCTGAGCAATAAGAAGTTCAGCATTATTTTGAGCGGTCAGAACTTCCACCTGAAAAAATTCGGGATGTGCGGCTATGACTTCGAGTGCCTGCGTTCCTATGCTTCCTGTTGAGCCAAGGATAGCGATTCGTTTTTTAGATTGATCCAAAGAGAAATGTATTTTATCTTTTCCAAACAGTACCTGCTATCTGGATATGTAAAAGTGGTAAATAGATTATACTTTTTTAAACTTTACTTTAACAACCGCTTGATGCTTACTGTTCAACCAAAATGTGTTCAAATGTGACAAATTGGTCGTTCAATCTACACTCTTAGAAAAACATTCTTTTTGTAGAGGAAATATAAAAACGTCCATTTCACCAAAATATAACAGATGGTAAACACCACAACATTAAATGGATCACCAACCCATTGCACCAACCATTGAAAAATTGATTCCGTAGTATATCGCCAGTTGATAAAATGCCCGGACATATAAATCAAAATGGAATTCATTCCGATAACCGAAAAGAAAAACGCCCACCATTTATAACCACGCACATCAATAATATAGTAGAAGAAGGATAATAAAATCAGGCTTATGCCACCCACGTGTAGCACAAATGAACTTGACCAAAGATTTTTATTGATAGGAAACACGAGATTCCAAACCTGAGCGAGTAAGAGAGAAACAATTCCCATCACTAATAATTGCAATGATTTCCTTTGCATGGAAATCGGGCTGTTCTTTAACAAATTACCGGCATAAATTCCTAACAGACCAGTGCCGATAGCTGGGATCGTTGAGGTTAACCCTTCCGGATCGTGAATGCCTAAGTATAGTTTGCCTGGCATTATCAATCGATCAAGATAGGAAACGAAATTTCCTTCCATCGTTAAATCCCCATGAGGAAAGCCTGGGGCCGAATTGAATAACAACATAAACCAATAACCAATGAGCAAGGAACAAAACCATATAATCTGACCACGTTGAGTAGTGTACAAATAAATAATGTTGGCAAACATATATGCTAGCCCAATTCTTCCAAGCACACTGCCAAAACGAATTTCCGAAATAGGTTGCAGCTCGAGGCCGTTATTATAAATGATTCCCAAAAGAACTAATATTAATCCTCGCTTTATCACTTTAAATAACAATTGGTTTTTTGATTTTCCTCTATCCATCTCCTTGCCCAATGAGTAAGGAGTAGCTACTCCCGCCATGAACAGGAATAAAGGAAATATCAAATCATAAAAATGAAACCCATGCCAGTCTGGATGAGTAAGTTGGTTAGAAATCGCCTCGATAAAAGGAGAGCCCGTTACTTTAGCAAGTTGATGAAAAATTTCCTCAGCACCCATTATCCAAAACATGTCAAAACCCCTAAGTGCATCCAGTGAATACAACCTGTTTGTAGATATAGTCTGTGCCACAGTAATTTTCTTTAAGGGGTTATTTAGTCGACACGCAAAATTTCAATTTCTTCCGAATTTGGCAAAACATCATATAAAATGTAGCCACCGCTTTTGTCAGCAGCCCGTATTACCGTAACGGATTGTGATCCTTGTTTCACTGTGATATTCTTCCAATCTGGGTTTATGTAAGTCTTTAAGGTCAGGGGAAAATTATATAAAGATGGATCGAGCGTGTGCGCTAAGCTAACGCTTATTTTATCCTTCAAATCAGTTGTCTTTAATGTCGCACCCATTCTTTCTCGCATGTATTTGGTAGCATCTCGAAATGGCGTTATCCATAGATTCGGTTCATGTTTTTTCATATAACTAAAATATTCCTCAAGTTCTTCATGGGGTTTGGCTTCCCAGCCTATGCCATCTACCCCATGGAAAGTGAGAACAAGCCATACATTGTCATGAACCATCAATGTATCTACCCATGATTTCATCAACGCTACTGACGTCTTTTGCAGTGGACCTCTTTGCCATTGAATGTATTCTTTACGAGATGCTCCTGGCGTCATATCATTCCATCGGTTAATCTCTTCCAGAAATTTTTCAGGCATCCGATTTCTCAATGCCGGATGTATTTTATAAGCATATTCCATGACGCGTTCATTCTCTGTTCCGAAAGGACATTCTAAAGAGAAGGTATGATCTGCGCCCAATTGATTGAGCAGTTCCTCTTTACATTTCTCAATTTCAAACAGAATATTGGGTTCATCCAGTACGGCCAACCTTGGATGAGATATAGTATGATTACCAAACTCATGCCCTTGTTCAGCAAATTGCCTGATCTCGTTCCAGGATATAATATTGCTTTGCTGACTACCAGACTTGACTTCAGGAGATGATTTTTTCATTCTTGCATCAGCAAATGCCTCATCTACTTTGGCAATGGATTCAGAAATCTTTCCTTCTTCAAACAGTGATCCGGCATTATTATGAAGATCTACTGCATTTTCAATATTCAAGAAACGCACGGCTGAAGCTCTTTCAAATAAATTTTCCTGCGTGGTGGGATGGGAGACACTCTCTTCTATTATTTCACTAATGGGCCTGCCAATAAACATAGGTTTATACTGGGATTCGGATATGTTTTTAGTGTTGATAAAAAAGGTGCCCGTAATTCCAAGATTATTCATTACAGGCAACGCCTGCCGAAACTGATTGATGCTTGCATCATCGAAGGTGATGGAGATGGCTGCTGATTTATCATCTTTCCAGTTAGTAATGCTGGTTTCAC
>JAHEMS010000291.1 GCA_024643595.1 Bacteroidota bacterium | reverse complement strand
TCCTGATTTTTCTGATAATGCCTTTAATTCATCTGATGCATTGGAAAGCAACACTCCCTGACCGGTTAATATATACGGCCGCTTGGCATTGTTAATCAATTCAGCAGCAGCTTCCACCTGACTGATCTGAAGTGGAGGTTTCGGTTTATACGTGCGAATGGTTTCACACTTTTTATATTCCTCGAACTCGAACAATTCATTCTGCGCATTCTTCGTGATATCAATCAATACAGGTCCTGGTCTTCCTGTTGTAGCAATGTGAAAGGCTTTGGCTACGGCACTTGCTATATCTTTAGCTTCGGTTACCTGTACATTCCACTTGGTAACTGGAATGGTTGTATTTACGACATCCGTTTCCTGAAATGCATCTGTTCCCAACAAGTGGGCAAACACCTGGCCTGTTATACATACCAATGGTGTAGAGTCAATCAACGCATCAGCCAAACCGGTAACCAGGTTAGTAGCACCAGGGCCCGAAGTGGCAAACACTATCCCCGGCTTCCCTGATACGCGAGCGAAACCTTGAGCCGCATGGATGGCTCCTTGCTCATGCCGAACGAGAATGTGATCCAGTTGATCGGCATAACCATATAAGGCATCATATACTGGCATGATGGCACCGCCAGGATAACCAAAAATTGTTTTTACATTTTCAGCGATAAGACATTTTAACAATGCCTCCGAACCGGAGATTTTTTGTTTCTCAGCCAATGCTTTTTTTTCTTCAGTCTTCGTCAGTAACGCATCCATCAGCAGCAGTTTTTACTTGTTTAGCATATTTAAATAACACACCGCTTGTTACGCGCAACTGCGGTGCTGTATGATGCGATCTTCTGATCGCCAATGTTTTTTCATCAACCAATAGATTGATCTGATGTTTCTTCACATCAATCTCAATCCAGTCACCATCTTCCACCAGCGCTAATAATCCGCCATCAAAAGCTTCGGGTGTAATGTGACCAATAACAAATCCATGCGAACCTCCGCTGAAGCGACCGTCGGTAATTAACGCTACACTTTTTCCAAGACCGGAGCCCATGATTAAACTCGTGGGCTTAAGCATCTCCGGCATACCGGGTGCGCCTTTTGGACCCACATAACGGATCACCACTACGTCCCCTTCTTTAATTCTTCCGGTCTTAATTCCATCCACTAATTCAAACTCTCCATTAAATACACGTGCCGTACCTTTAAATTTCTCTCCTTCTTTTCCGGTGATTTTAGCTACTGATCCTTTCTCGGCTAGGTTGCCATAAAGTATTTGCAGGTGACCTGTTTTCTTGATCGCCCTTTCAAGAGGTACGATAATATCCTGAGTTTCGAAATTGAGATCTTTAGCATTGGCCACATTTTCAGCAATGGTTTTGCCAGTAACCGTGATGCAATGTCCGTGCAAAAATCCATGCTGTAATAAATACTTCATCACCGATGGTACACCACCAATCTTATGCAGCGCCTCCATCAGGTATTTTCCACTGGGCTTCAGGTCCGCCAGTAACGGAGTCTTGTCAGAAATTCGCTGAAAGTCATCCTGCGTCAGTTTGATGCCCACACTTTTAGCCATAGCAATCAAATGAAGTACTGCATTGGTGGATCCTCCCAACGCCATCACTATTGTAATTGCATTTTCAAATGCCTCAACGGTCATGATGTCGCGAGGCTTCAAATCCTTTTCAAGAATTAATCGAATGGCTTTTCCCGCTTCAACACATTCTGCTGATTTTTCAGGGCTTAGCGCGGGATTAGATGATGAATATGGAAGGGACATCCCCAACGCTTCAATGGCAGATGCCATCGTGTTGGCCGTATACATACCCCCGCAAGCCCCTGCACCTGGGCAAGAATTTTTAATGATGCCTATATAATCTTCCTCTGAAAGTTTGCCTTGAATTTTTTCTCCCAGCGCTTCAAACGATGAAATGATATTCAGTTCACGTCCTTTGTAATGACCACCCGCGATCGTTCCCCCATATACCATGATGGCAGGACGATTAAGTCTACCCATCGCTATCAATGAACCGGGCATATTCTTATCACATCCTACCACTGCTATCAGTCCATCATAATATTGGGCTCCACAAACTGTTTCAATCGAATCAGCAATCACTTCGCGACTCACCAATGAGTAACGCATGCCTTCTGTTCCATTACTGATGCCATCACTTACTCCAATGCTATGAAATACCAGCCCAACGAGATCATTAGACCAAACTGCAGTTTTTACTTCACCAGCTAAAGCATTCAAATGCATATTACAGGTGTTGCCATCATATCCTGTACTCACAATTCCTACTTGCGCTTTTTTAAGATCTTGCTCAGTCAAACCGATTCCGTACAACATCGCCTGTGAGGCCGGCAGGGTGGGATCCTGGGTGACTGTTTTACTGTATTTATTTAGCTCCATTAATTCATTTTCAGTTGTTCATTATTAGTTGCCGACATGTTCGAATAGAACATCGATTAACAATAATGACTATACTATTACATACGAATAACTCTTATCCAGCACAATGCACTGGTACGCTTGTTGAATAATAGCGCCCATGGAGTCTTTCCAGGGTTTGTTAAACAACTGACCTTCTATTGATTCAATGGCAGTGATTTCCGCAGCTGTTCCGCAAAAAAATGCACCATCCGCTTCAAACAATTCTTCCGGACGGAAGTATTTCTCAGTCACCGGAAGTTCTAACTCCCGACATATTTCCAATACTGTCTGGCGGGTAATGCCCGGAAGAATATTTTCCAGGGGAGGGGTAAACAACATTCCATCTTTCTCAAAAAAGAAATTGGCGCCTGGCCCTTCTGCTACGAATCCATTCATATCAAGCATTAATGCTTCATCAAAGCCTCGTTGTTTCGCCTCGTTGGTAGCCATGATAGAGTTTACATAGTGACCACACGCTTTGGCTTCCATCTTTATCGATTTGGGATTAGGGCGCTGAATGGTGGATATACAAAGGCGCAGGGAATGCTCATCAAAGTACTTTCCCCAATCCCATGCTGCGATCATAAATGATACTCCTTTCGGCGCAGAGAGTGTCATATTCGGCGCACAAAATACCAGCGGGCGAATATAGGCGTCTTTCAAATTGTTTTTTTCCAGCACCAGGTAGGCAATCTGTGTCAGCTCCTCCGCTGAATGGTTGAAAGGGATGCCCAGAAGCGAACAACTCTTTACCAGTCTTTCGAAATGCTCTTGTGCCTTAAAGATTTTTACGCCATGAACCGTTTGGTAGGCACGGATGCCTTCGAATGCTCCGTAACCATAATGAAGCGTCTGGCTGAATAAATCAGCGGTGGCATCTTTTGCTTTTATGAATTTACCATCCAGGTAAAGAATGGTGTTGTCGTTGTAATACATATAAATTTTAAAACAATCGTTAGTTTGCGGTACATCCTATAAAACAAAACCGCCCCAATTTCTCGGGGCGGTTATAATATCGTTCAATCAATATCGTCACAGCCCCGATTTTCGGAGTAAAATGACGCTAATAAGCACAAGTACACTACCAATCGAAGTGATCTGGCTTGTGTAATGATTAAATGAAATATTCATTTTCATATTTTTAATGTGCTTAGACTACAAGATTCAAAAATTTTGTGATGACATTCAAAGAAAACCGAGAAAAAAGTTTTAAAATATCATTAACGAATGTTAGGTAATACTATGCAGAAGCAAGATACTCTACGATACCATCACGGATAGCGGTAAACGTATTGATCAATGTCTCTTCATTTTCTTCCAGCAAGGTTACGCGGAAGCCCTGCAACTCCGAACAGAATGAGGAGATCGGAACAACGCATACTCCTTTCGCCCCGAGCAAGTAGTACACAAATCGTTTATCGAATGGAATGTCCTGATCAACCCAGGTTTCTACCAATTCACTAATGTGCGAGTCATCAATCTTTATTTTTTGTCCTGCCTTTAACGTGCCCTCACTGAAAATAATGGTGTTATAAAAAGCCCCGAAAGTTTCGTTGAATGTTAATTGAGGAACCGTATGAAGAATGTCAGCAATGATCTTGCTGCGCTTCCCTATGTTCTTGTTTGTTTCTTCACGATATACTTTGAATCGGGGGTCGCCCAGAATTTTTGGAATCGCCAGCTGTGGCAATTTCGTAGAACACACTTCAATCATCTTGGCGTTATCCAGCGCCTGACAAAAGCGGTTGAAGTCAATGTCTTTATCTCGATTATAGTACTCCATCCATCCACATCGCGCTCCGGGCCATGGGAGTTCTTTCGAAATTCCTTTCATGGAAATACCGGGAACATCATCAATTACTTCAGCCAGCGAATATGCCCGGGCACCATTGTAGGTAATGTTAACATAGATCTCATCACAAATTAAAATCAACTTAAACTCTTTCGCGATTTCAACGATTCGTTTCAATGTTTCCAGCGGATAAACCATCCCTGTAGGATTGTCAGGGTTGATGATCAGGATGCCTACCACATTCGGATTATATTTCACTTTGTTGTATAAATCATCCAGATCGGGGTACCACTTATTATTGGGATCCAACTTATAGGTGAGCGGTTCATTGCTGGCATGCGCTGCCTCAGCACTGGAATGTGTTGAATACGCCGGTGAAGGACCGATGACCCGTGAAGTAGGGATGATGTACTGATAGACTTTGGCTATCGCATCTCCTAGTCCGTTGAAGAAGCAAATGTCATCGGGCACAATTTGCACTCCGCCAAGCTGGTTCGTTTGCTGTGCAAGAAATTTTCTGGTTTCCAGAATTCCTTTGCTCGGACAATAACTATACGATTCATTTTGCAACGCCAGGTCGGCAATGATCTGTTTGATCCACGCTGGAAGTTTATGATTCTTCTGAATGGGGTCACCGATGTTCTCCCAATAGATTTCTTTGCCCAGATTTTTTATCTGTTCGGCTTTCTTTACGATCTCCCGTATTTCATAACTGAGTTCACTGGCACCTTCGCTGAGTAGTTGCTGACGCATGAGTTAAGTTGAAAGTTTAAAGCCGAAAGCAAAAAAAGTAAGTTTTATTACTTTCGTCTCACATTAAAACGCGAAGGTAAAGTGTATTCAAGCAGATAGCAAAATCAAACAGAATACAAAATGAACTCAGCCTTAGAATTTTTCAATGAGAATTTCTGTCCGTGTGGACGCAGACTTAGGAATCAGAACGACTTTGTGAATGTGGATTTGCTGTCATCACTTCCGCGAAAGCCTGATCGGCACGCTTACTAACCATCGGTAGTTTA
>JAHEMS010000290.1 GCA_024643595.1 Bacteroidota bacterium | reverse complement strand
TTAGGAAGAGCAAGGTTGAATAATGTTCCACCGGTTTCTACCTGTGCCCGCACATAATATGAACTGCGTTCGGTGTTGCCATAATTATTTGGATTCCATGTCACTCCGAAAATCATACTGCTTACAAAAGATGGTTTAAATGAATTCCGAAGGTTGTTGCCTTGATTTTCTTGTAAATAAATCAACAGTGAATCAAAGGCCGGGTCAAGTGTTGATCGGATAACGTTTAAACTGATAAGTGTGAATGAGTATTGGGTGGTTCGCTTGTTCTCCCAGGTATAGGTATCTGATAACGTGTTGATGGATCGTTGGTATTCTGGCCTGTCGGTATAGGTATATCCTGCCAGTAACCGGGTGCGTGGGTTGTATTTACCAAGTTGATAGGCTTTACTTTCTTTAAAGGGAAAGAGAAATTGTGGAAAAATGATGCTTCCGTTTACACCTGCTTCAGTGCTTTTATAAAAATTGGTGGCATCGGTCGCCGAGGCAACGCCCTCAAAACCAAATCGACCATTGAGTTCAATAATCTCTAATCCTTTGAACACATTTCGTTTTTTAAAACTGGTGCTGAAATAGGGCCCCGGAAAACCTTGCGTCACGGTCACCCCAGCTTCATTGGACCAGGAGTAGCGGTCCAGCGGACTCGAGAAGATATTCGTGATGAACCGTCCATCAGAAGTGTCATAATTTATGTTTATGAATTTAAATATATCCAGGTTGGCCAGCTGTCGTTGAGTGTTAAAAGTCTTTGACCGACTATAAATGCTGTCTCTGTGAATGAATACCCGTTGACTAAGAATTTTTTTGCTGTACTGATTCAGAAAATAATTGTAAGTAATGTCACGATATACATCTGATTTTCTTTTCATATTATCCTTAGCGTTCACCGCGGCATCAGTGGTGAAGTTGATGGAATCAACGGAGAATACTTGATGGGAACTACGCCTGGAAGGATTTTTAATTTCTATCTGTAAAGCAATACCATGATCATCCGTATATCCGGTGTCAACAGCGAATTCAATATATTGCCGGGTGAAATCATAATATCCCCTGTCTTTGAGAAAGACATCAATACGCTCTCGCTCTTTATTTAACTTATCCTGATCATATTGATCATACTTCTCCAGTAAACTAATATTTTTTGTTTTGAGTAAAAGCGATAATACTTTTTGATCAGGTACCAGGTAGAATATCGTGTCGTATCGGTAGGGACGACCGGGAGTAATTTTATAGACCACACTTACTCTTTTCTTATATTCTTCTGTGGTAAAAGAAACGTTACCGGTAAAATATCCTTTCGTAAACAGGTAATTTTTAATTTTATCTACCGATAGGCTAACGCTGGCGGAATCAAAAATCGTAGCTACTTCACCCCATTGCATAAAATTATTCCCATTCAGGATCTTCTTATTTACGGCTTCAACTTTTTGTTGTCGCTTATATTGCAAGGTGTTGATTTTGGACTGCTTTTTAGTGGCTGCTATTTTTTTGTCAAACTTTGTTTCAATCCGAGATTTCTTTTCGACAAATTTTTCTTGATCATAACGTATTGCACCCTCATGATGCATCCATACCAAAGAATTTATGGGCAATCCTAAAAGTTTTCGGTTTACTTTCTTAACATATTGGTCGCGGAGTGGTGCTGAATTAAATCCTTTTGGTGCCTTAATTGTTTGGCGATACAACAACTTTTGATTTTCTTGGAGATAACGTGTACCCAAACAACTGCTTAAGAGCAATGGCAACAAAACAAACGAAGTTCTTAATAACTTTTTCAAAATGATCTCCAAAGCCAAAGTTAAGTATATCAAATCATTGCAAGTAAAGAAATACCGGCTACAGGAACAATGCTTTGTGGTGGAGGGTGCTAAAAGTGTGATTGAATTATTAAAGTCTGATTTTGAGATTACCTGGGTAGCCGCAACAGAACAATTTATCGGTGAACATGAAAGCCAACTGGTTGCAAATCACGCTGAGGTAATTACCGCATCGGTAGATCAATTGACTGCTCTCGGAAGTTTTCATTCCAACGATGCAGCCCTTGCGGTGGCAAGAATAAAACCGAATAACCCGTTATCTATTGACGATGAGGAAATTGTATTGGTGCTCGATTCCATTCGGGACCCAGGCAATCTGGGTACCATCATCCGCACAGCGGATTGGTATGGAGTTAAAAACATCATCGCTTCCGAAGATACCGCGGATTTTTACAATCAAAAAGTGTTAAGTGCCACGATGGGTTCCTTTTGCCGGGTGGCAATTCACTATGTGTCATTATTGGATTATCTCCCTGCTGTTCGAAATCCTATTTATGGTACTTTTCTTAATGGAATGGATGTGCATCAACTTTCATTTTCAAAAGGAGGTATGGTAGTGATTGGTAATGAATCTAATGGAATTTCGGCAGCTGTTGAGAAATTGGTGACTCAAAAAATTACCATTCCTCGCTATGGAAAGGCAGAGTCATTGAATGCCGCCATGGCTACCGGAATTATCCTTGATGCGATCAGGCAATCACAAAAATGAATGGCTTTCCTTCGCTGCATCTTCCGTTATCTTAAGTGCGTTTTCTTTTCCCAGGTAACGATCAATAAGATAATGCCCTAAATAAATCAGCGGAGTCAGGATAATCGCTATTGAAAATTTATAAATATAATTGGTGATGCCGATAGCGATAATCTGTTCACCCGAGAAGATTCCAATGAAAGCAATATACAACACGACAAAACTATCGATGAACTGAGACACGAGGGTCGATCCGGTGGCTCTCAACCAGAGTAACTTTTGCCCGGTGACTTTGCGAAGTTTTTGAAAGACAAATACATCCACCAACTGACTGACGAGGAAAGCCGCCAACGATCCAATAATAATCCGCTGACCTTGTCCTAAAATTTTATTGAAAGCAAAATCCATGTTGAAGTAGTTGCCATCTGCATCATGATTATTTGCCTCCATCCACCAATCCGCCGGTGGCAGTTTCATGGTCAAAAATATAACTATAAATGAGTAGGCAATAAAGAATGCGGCCAGGTAGCTTATTCTTTTCACGCCAGGTTTACCGAAATATTCGTTGATCAAATCAGAGGTAATAAAAACGACCGGCCAGATAACCGCTCCAGCGGTGAGATTAAAATCCATGGTAAATCCCAGGATAGTAAGATTAGCCGGCTGAAATCCCAGCGTGTTTTCAGCGGAGAAAATTTTAACACCGATCAACTCCGCGATGATTGCATTGGTTAAAAATATCCCGGCGAGGATAACAAATAGTCGATTCTTTTTTTGTTCGAGGGTCATGCGTTTAATTCAAAAGTAGTTCCTTCCAGGGCCAAGTCGGTGTTACTAAAAACCTCACGGGCTTCTTGCAACATCGGTTCGAGATCGCGATAACGGGCTGAAAAATGTCCAATCAATAATTTACCGACTCCACTTTGCTTAGCCATGGCAGCTGCTTGAGCGGCAGTGCTGTGTTTAGTTTCCATTGCTTTATCTTTTTCTTCTTCCATAAAGGTAGCCTCGTGATACAACAGATCAACTTCCCGGATCTGATCAACCATTTTTTCGTTCCATGCCGTGTCGGAACAAAAAGCGTAAGCAAAAGAAGTCCTTGGGGGTAATGTATATTCTGAGTTACGATACAGTAAGTTGTTATTTTCATCATATACGTCACCACCAGATTTCAGCAAGGCGATGTGTTGAAGCAGCATCCCATTGCTTAATTTCTCCTTATTAATTTTTCTTGGCTTAGTCTTTTCACGAAACAAAAATCCTGCACACTCCAGTTTGTGATTCAATGGAATAGTGTGAACCGTTAATACATCATCTTCATGAATTAATTTTTTCTCAGTAGGATCATATGCGTGATATACAATATTGAAGTTAAGAATTGATTTTGAATATTTTAACTGGAGTAGGATGATATCGTCCAATCCTTTTTGACTGTAAAGATGCAAGTCAGTCGTACGTCGTTGAAGGTGCATGGAAAAGAGCAGCCCCATCAGTCCCAGGTAATGATCGCCATGCAAATGGCTAATGAAAATATGATCGATTTTATGAATGGGAATCTGGTATCGATTCAATTGCATTTGTACACCTTCACCGCTGTCGATCAGCATGTGCCTGTTTTGAATGTTCAGGTATTGCGAAGTGGGGAATCTTCCATAGGCGGGTAAAGCCCCGCTTGAACCTAATATGGTAAGTTTTACACTCATAACGGTTTGAACCTAATAAAAAAGCCTGAATTGCTCAGGCTTATTCTATAAAAATGGTACGTAGATTTTAATCTTCGTCCTTCATATCTTTCTCGATCTCATGCATGAACACTGCATCAATACCTTCCTCCACGGTTGGCAGGATGTTTAAGACACTGTCCAATTGAGAAATTTTAATAAGTTTCGTTGTGTGATCCGACAATCGGGAGAGAATGAAGATGCCATTGTCTTCCTGCAGAATACGATTACCGACCAAAAGCGCACTCAAGCCAGATGAGTCAGTGTATTTTACTTCCGATAAATCTAAAATGATATTGCGCACTCCCTCAGCATGTAGGGTTACCATTTCTGATTTTAATTGAGGAGCAATGCTGGAATCTAACTTTTCTTCGTTTAGACGGAGGAGGGTATACTTTTCTTGTTTATCGACAGAATACTTCATAATGCTATTTTACAGGGCTAAAATTAACTTATTTTATGTAATTAACGATACTATGTTCAATTCGTTCAAGGAGGGTGTCATAATTAACCGCTTCCAGCGTCTCCCCAGTCATCTGTTCATATAACTCCTGATACCTCTCAGAAATGGATTTCACAATTTCATCAGTCATTTCCGGTATTTTTTGTCCATCCTTACCCTGAAAGCCATTTTCGATCAACCATTGTCTTACAAATTCTTTTGATAGTTGCTTTTGTGCTTCTCCGTTCTGTTGCCGTTGTTCATACCCTTGTCTATAAAAATAACGCGAAGAGTCGGGTGTATGCACTTCATCGATAAGGTAGATGGCGTTATTATGTTTTCCGAATTCGTATTTAGTGTCCACCAGGATGAGTCCCCGTTCTGCTGCCAATTGGGTTCCCTTTTCAAAAAGCCGAAAAGTAAATGATTCCAGCAGGTGATAGTCTTCCTCGCTGACTATGCCACGCGATAGAATTTCTTCTTTTGAAATATCTTCATCATGGCCAACCATTGCTTTGGTAGTTGGGGTAATGATAGGGGCAGGAAGTTTATCATTTTCTTTAAGCCCATCGGGCAATGATACCCC
>JAHEMS010000289.1 GCA_024643595.1 Bacteroidota bacterium | reverse complement strand
ATAGTTAATAATGGCGAGTTGCATGTCTCCATTTTTCATGCAGGCCTCGGCATAACTGTCGTACACATTGGCGCTTTTCGGATACAGAATGGTGTTCACCTTCAAGAGGTCAACCGCATGTCTGGTTTGCCCGCTACTCAATAACTCATATCCTCCCTGGTTAATGTTCTGTTCCTGCACAGCAGGATCATTGGCATTTGACTTTTTTAACGAGGTGTAAGCTTCCGCCGCTTTATCAACGTTACCTTCCAATATCCACTCATAAGGAACTTTCAATCCGGGTTCCATCAAAGGATGATTAAACTCGATCGACTTATCTTGTTCAAGAAATGTGAGGTAACGTTTGCCATCAGCCGGATTGATCTGAAATTGGATGAGTGCTGTCCGTTGTTTCCGCGCAAAAGTGCTGTCAGAAACCTTGAACAACTCCATAGGTTGTTTGAAACGAAGGTACTCAGAGAAAACATGGTCGTCTTTCTGATATACAGTCACCACTTCATCGGAATTATAGGCATAGCGGCCAACAATCTTGTCCACATCAGCGGCTTCCATCCCCTTCTTTTCATAGGACGGAACATATCCATCCCAATGATACGTTATAGCAACGGCACGGATAAGTTCGTCAATGAAATCAGGCTGGTTGGAGTTGGTGAGCACCACGGCTCCATAACCTTTGTCTTTGTGCGCTATCAAATTACTGGAAAAGCCTTCATCCCATCCACCATGTCCAAAGTACATTTCACTATCGTGCTTCTCCAGAAACAAGCCAAGACCCATATAATCAACAACATACGGGGTAAGCATCTGTTCGGCCATCGCTTGTGAAAGTACCTTACTGCTTTTGCCTTTCAAAGTTTGCTGCACATCGATGGCGAAGCGGGCGAGGTCATCAGCGGTGGTCCACAGTCCGGCTGCCGCCATTTCAGGATAGGTATGTCTTTTCCCTTTCGTCATGGTACCATCGGGCAAATACCCGGTGGCAGCGAGCAAAAGTTGTTCGGCAGGCAAGGGCTGCTGATAGGTGCTGGAAATCATGCCCAAAGGATCGAGTACGTTTGTCTTTAAGATTTCCGGAAAAGGTTTGCCCTCCACATCGATCAGCATTTGTTGCATGATGGTGTATCCTCCACCGGAGTAACGCCAGCTTTCACCTGGCACCTTATCTACGCGAATGGCAGCGCTATTAGCTGGTGCCTCGCCATTTAATACTTGCAATAATGTAGGCACAGGCAAATCAGGACTATAACCTAAAAAGCCATGAACCGTTAACCCGCCTGTGTGCGTAAGCAGATGTTTCAGTGTCACTTTCTTTTCTTTGGTGAATTCATTGTCGGGCAACTGCCACGAACGCAAATAGGTATTTACGTTCTCGTCAAGTTTAATAGTTTCGCTTTGCGCTAACTTCAATGCACCATAAGCAGCTACCGGTTTACTGATCGAACCTGCCTGAAATAAGGTCTGTGTGGTGATGGGTTCTTGAGTATCCTTATCCATGACGCCATACGCATTACTCCAAACAATTTTATGGTCATGAATCACTGCGATAGACACGCCGGGCACCCCATAATGCTTCATGCGTTCTTCGATCGTCCAGAGAGTATCGCCCACGATTTGCACCGGCGCCGACAGGCTTGTTTCTACCGTGTGAATGGTTGCAGACAGGTCTGTACCGGGCTTTTCCGTAGAGTTGCAGGAAACTACTAAGGTGAGCAATACTAATAAGAAGTAATTTCTGGCTTTCATTAGGAAAAGTTTACCTGTTGATATAATAATACAAACTGAAATCACTTAAACTGATCACTGATTTCGCTGGGCACATTGCATCCCTCTTTACGCCTGGTATCTACCAGGTAAAAGATTTTCCATTCACCATTTTCCTTTATCAACTGAAAGACATCTACACCACAATGACTAAAGGTCTTGCCTGCATAAAAAGCATAGGATGCCCAAACTTGTGCAAAGTCGCCATCTAATTCTATGCGTGTATCCCAGATGGGTTCACTCAACGGCTCTTTATGAGGCGATCCTACTGCTTTCAAAAAGCCGGTGATGGAAGATTCTCTTCGCACCTCCACCTTGCCATTCTTATGGCTAATACTGGCCATGGTAGCCCCAGAAGAAAAGGCCGTATGCACCATGGCACTGTCGCCCAGGTTCATCCCTTTAAACAAAGTGACGATAGGTTTCATGATGAGCAACCCTTCCTCTCCGGCCTGCCCTATTGCAAGACTTGGGCAAAGGAACATCAGTAACGCAAAATATTTCATAGATCTTTTTTTAGTGATTTTACTTCGCCCATCGTTTGCTGATGAGCTTGTTTTACGAATAACTTGATTCAGACATTTCCTTTACCCATCCAGACTCCCGTCATTTCGAATTTATTCTAAATATTACCCTTTTATTTAATAATTCAATTCCAATCTTGGTTAAGTTCTTATTTCGGATCACCAATAAAGTCTTAAATTTAGCGTCATTAAATCTGGTTTATTACTTGCCCATGAACCAGCTGAATAAATAAAACCGTATAAAATGAAACTCCTTCTTACGTTGGCATTACTCTTATCCCTTCATTGCACTATGGCGCAAACCAAAGCAGACAGTTTGCAAAGCGTGCTGACTACCGCCACAGGGGACTTAAAAGTAAAAACACTGAATGAGCTCTTCCGAGCCTACATTAACTCTGATCCGATTAAAGCGCTGGAATATGCACAACAGGCTCTTGAGCTCGCCAAGGAAATTAAAGACCAGAAGGGGGTGGCTGCCTCATATAACAATCTGGGCATCTCCTATCGCAATCATGGCGCATTGGATAATGCACTGGAGTATTACATAAAATCACTTCAGATCTATGTCGATATAGACAATAAAGAAGGCATCGCCATTTCTAAAAATAACATCGGCAATGTTTACTCATTCAAAAAAGAATATGAGCAGGCGATGAAGTATTTTGAAGAATCCCACAAACTATTTCTTGAATTGGGTGATACCACACGGATTGTTGGATCTATGAATAACCTGGGCAATTTGAACAGTGACCTTCAACTATTCGATGAGGCCTTAAAATATTACACCGAAGCATTTGAACTTAGTAAAAAAACAGGCAAAATATTTTCTGATCCACTCAATAATATTGGTAACCTGTATTTCAAACAGGGCAATTATGAAAAGGCGGCTGAATATTATGGTCAATCGCTTGACCTGGCTAGAAAAGAAAATAACCTGATGACTAAACTCAATGTTTTTGCGAGCCTGGGTGAAGTATATGCACGCGGGAATGAATTCAAGCAGGCACAAGTCTACCTGGACAGTGCACTTAATCTCAGCCATCTACTGGAAGCTTATATCTTTGAACCCAACATTTTAAAAAGCCTGGCCTACATTTATTTTAAGCAAGGCAAAATAAAAGAAGCCTACGAGGCCATGGTCCGCTACGATGTGGCCAGAGAAAAAGTGTATGGCGAAGAGAGTACCCGAAAAATCGCCCAAATGGAAATAGCGCTTGATCTGCAGGAAAAGGAAAAAGAATTGGATGCTATTAAAAGTCAAAACAAGATTCAGGCACTGCAATTACAAAATACACGCATGGTGATCACCATCGTGGTGCTCACCATTGGACTGGTGGTTGGCGCATTTAATCTTTATTATATGAAACGGAAGGGGCCCAGGATTTCCAAGAGAAAATGATTACACGCGAAGACGCAAGAGCGCTACTCAATTCATTGACCCAAAGTCAAAGTTTATTACGGCATATGCGCACCATTGAATTGGTGATGGAAGCCTATGCCGAAAAGTGGGGAGAAGATAAAGATCAGTGGGCCATTGCCGGCCTTTTACACGATGCAGACTATGAGGCTTTCCCCGATAAACATCCGCTTATCATTGTGGATAAGCTGAAAGAACGGGGTGAAGAAAAAATCGCTCATGCCATTTCAGCTCACTATACCAAATGGAATGTGTCGTATGACAATCTATTAGACAAAGCATTATTGGCCTGTGATGAACTAACGGGTTTTATTGTTGCCTGCTGCCAGGTTCGCCCTGATGGTATCAACTCCCTGGAAGTCAAGTCCGTGATTAAGAAATTGAAAGACAAAGGCTTTGCCGCCAAAGTGGATCGTGAAGAAGTGTATAAGGGGGTAGAATTACTGGGTGTGGACCTTGCGGAACACATTCGCTTTATTATCGATGTACTGAAAATGAACCGTGAGGAATTATCGATTTAACCGAGGACAAAAGAGTCTTGGCTTTGTGCGTATAAATACTAAATTTGCATCCAGTTAAATTACATTATTATGTTCGAACAAAATATTGCTGACGGGGCAAACATATTCATAACTATTGTAGCGGTAATTATCGGCTTTGCTGCCGCTATGGGCTACATCGACTACAACAAAACGAAAAAGCAAGAAAATAAGCATTGATATCATAACCTAAACCCTTTTATCAATAAAAAAGCCCTCATCGAAAGATGAAGGCTTTTTTTGTTTTATCACGGGTTACATACCGCCGCTGGTATTATTAGCAGCGGAATGATAAGGTGATTTATATCCTTTTTGATACTCCTGGATGTTCGTCTTTTTGAAAAAATCGCCACCAACGAAGCTCAGGAAAATATGAAACTCTTCTGGTTTACGGTAGCCAGGTAATGAGGTTGAATTCTCAAAAATAGGAACGATCCTAAATTCTTCGTCTAAAAACACAAAATTAGGATAGCTTAATTGATTGTTTAGCAATGCCATGGCCAACTGATGAGCCCCTTTATTTCCAAACGGTACAAACTTGAAGGTGGTGCCGCGAAATACGACATCGGCAGTTTGCTCAGCATCAAATTTTACCGCATAATATTTCTCATTTAAAAGCTTGGCAATTTCGGGATCGGTAAAGGTGCTTTTATCCATCACCTTACACCAGCCACACCATTCGGTATAAACATCAATGAAAATCTTGCGTTTTTCTGTTTTGGATTTCTCCACCGCCTCTTCAAAAGTTATCCATTTAATCGGAGTAGCTTTTGATGCCTCCGGTGACAGCTGAGCCTTGGCTTGCCATCCGAGAAAAATAGTAAATATAAAAACGAGGTATTTCTTCATGTTGACTTTTTCGTGATTCGCTACAACAACAAATTTAGTAAGAAAAGTAGTTCCATACTAAATTAGCAAAAGTCAGGCCGGGTAACCCGATTATGTATTAGCGTACGGAAATGGATAGGGAAATTGTACGGAAATGTACAATGAAAGACCAATTGGTACTAAATACGC
>JAHEMS010000288.1 GCA_024643595.1 Bacteroidota bacterium | reverse complement strand
ACGCTTTGTAGATATTTTCAATCGCACTGTAAGCAGCGTGCTGGGCAAGTGTCGATTATCAACTCACCTGTGTTTTGGGAATTTCAAAGGAAGACCTGTAGGTTATCGCAGTCTCAAACCTATGTTGCCAGACTTTCTTAACCTGAACGTGAATGAAGTGCACATCGAAATGGCCAATCGGGAATTTTCAGAAGTGGAATTGCTCGCCACTTTTGCTGAGAAAATGGACGTGGCCGTGGGTATCATTGACGTTAAAAACTATTACATCGAAACTGTTGATGATGTGCAGGACCGAATCCGCCAATGCCTGAAGTATGTTCCTGCGGAAAAGCTTGCGGTAGCTCCCGATTGTGGATTAAGTCAAACTGCACGTTGGGCATCGCGACAGAAGCTGATCAATATGGTGAAGGGTGCTACGCAGGTGAGAGAGAGCTTATAATATGAATGAGTCACTGATTCCTGCGTGCTGCAAAGGTGAAGATCTGCAACAACAAATTCACCGGGCGAAGAAAAACGGAAACAAAAATTCATTTGATATCTGGTGGCTTGCACAAAGTGGGTTTCTCATTCAATGGAATGGAACCTGCGTGTTGTTCGATCCGTATCTCTCGGATTCACTCACTAAAAAATATCTCAACACCAGCAAACCGCACACGCGCATGAGCGAGCTGGTGATTGAACCTCACCTGCTCGATTGCATTGACATCGTAACCTCTAGTCACAATCACACCGATCATTTGGATGGCGAAACGCTGATTCCCTTGTTCCAAGTCAACCCCGGCATTCAATTTATTATTCCGGAAGCCAATCGCGACTTCGTTGTTGAACGCGTCAAATGCAAACATGATTATCCCCTTGGACTCAATGATGCAGAGACGCTTGACATTATGGGAATTACATTTTATGGAGTGCCGGCTGCTCACAATTTGGTGGAGCGTGATGATTTAGGCCGCTGCAGGTTCATGGGATATGTCATGAAGTTTGGAGGTTGGTCTCTTTACCATAGTGGTGATACGCTTTGGTATGATTCGATGATAGACCTGCTCAAACCCTTTCAGGTTGATATTGCCTTTCTCCCGATCAATGGAAATGATCCGGCGCGTGGCGTAGCCGGAAATCTCAATTCGGAAGAAGCCGCGCAAGTGGGTAAACAAATCGGTGCGAAATTAGTGATACCACATCATTACGATCTCTTTACATTCAATACTGCCAATCCGGAAGTCTTCGCCAAAGCAGCTGATGCTATCCATCAACCCTATCGTATTCTACAACTGGGCGAACATTGGAATAGTCAGTCAATTTAATCCGGTGGTGTAACTTATACTAAATTGTAATTTAGATTTTATAATTTTTACCCGATCTATAAACCATCATCTCCATGAGCTCATTATCTATCGACTCCATTGCCATTCGTGCCCAATTTCCATCGCTTGAAAGAAAACATAATAATCTACCCATGGTGTTTCTCGATGGACCTGCCGGTACACAAGTGCCCCAATCGGTAATAGATAGCATTACCCGCTACTACAAAAATTCAAACGCCAATTCGCACGGTGCCTTCATCACGACTAATGAAACCGACCAGGTAATCCATCACATGAGAACGTGCATGGCCGCTTTACTTGGTGCGGAAAGTGAGAACTCGATCTCCATTGGTCAGAACATGACCACGCTCAACTTCGCTTTGGCAAGGGCTATATCCAAAATATTAAAACCCGGAGATGAAGTGCTGATCACGCAACTTGATCATGAAGCCAATCGGGGGCCATGGCTGACGCTGCGGGACTTCGGAGTAAAAGTCAGAGAGGTAAGACTTCTGCCAAATGGTGTTTTAGATTATGAAGATTTTACCCATAAAGTAAATGAGAACACCCGGTTGGTGTGCATGGGCATGTCGGCCAACAGTATAGGCACGGTGAATGATTTTAAGTTCGCGCGTGAACTTACCTACAAGTATAATGCGTGGTTGTTATTGGATGCGGTTCACTACGCCCCTCACTTTTCGATTAATGTGCAGGACATCGGATGCGATTTTTTACTTTGCTCAGCCTATAAATTTTATGGCCCACACGTAGGTATACTTTATACAAAGCCTGGTCTGTTGGACAGGCTACCTACTGATCGCCTGCGCACGGCAGGACAAACAGCACCCGATGTCATTGAGACAGGAACACTGAATCATGCCGCCATTGCCGGAGTATCAGCTGCCGTTGAATTTCTTGCGGAGCTCGGGTCGGGATCCAGCATGCGTGACCAACTGATCAATGCCTATCACAAAATAAGTACCCACGAATATGTATTAGCCAGTAAGTTGTATGCGGGATTAAAACAGATTCCGGGAGTTACGATGATAGGTCAAGATTTCTCCTCCAACAGCCGTACGCCTACCCTTTCGTTTACGATGGAAGGAAAAACGCCAACGCAGGTTTGTGTACAACTGGCAAAGAAAAACATTTGTGGCTGGGATGGACATTTCTATGCCATCCGGGCGATTGAATCGCTGGGGCTACTGGAACGCGGTGGGGTAACCCGGTTGGGAATTTCAATTTACAACACTGTGGATGAAATCAACTTTACATTGGCAGAAGTTGAACGTATGTCGAGCAGCTAGTTGAATAATTCATGTGTCCCCATTTCGTTGGGGTCTCTTCGCAGCACTGATAATAAATGATTAAACTGTGATGAGTCATAATAAATAAGTAGCTTACCTGTATAGAGGTATTTTATCGCCAAAAAAAAATCATCATGAACCTCACTGAAACTACCCATCAATCTGTGCTTGATCTTTTTATCAAGCAAGAGCTTGAAACACCGGATGCGATTTTTTTAAGGCAGCCTTACGGAAATGAATGGAAAGAGTATTCGTGGAAAGAGACCTGGAATATGGCTCACCATGCTGCGAGTGCAATTAAACTTGCCGGCCTTAATCAAGGAGACCGGGTGGCTATTCTTTCACAGAACTGTGCGGAATGGATCATCTGCGATCTTGCCATCATGATGGGAGGTTATGTATCAGTGCCATTGTATGCGAATGTCAACGCGACTACACTACATGACATTCTCATTCATTCTGAATCCAAACTTTTATTTATTGGCAAGTTGCTCCCTAAAGACTGGCAGAATGTTTCAGCTTCTCTGCCGGAATCGGTGATGAAGGTTTCTATGGCCGGCTACGATAAGGAAAACGTTACTTCATGGGATAAATTTACTGAGGAGAAGCAGGAAGTATCCGTAGTGAATCCAGCCGGTGCCGATATCATTACCCTCATTTATACTTCTGGCACTACTGGAAATCCGAAAGGCGTAGTGCATACCCATCAAAATATCCTGAATGCGTTGAACACCGCCGCTGACATTGCGAAGTTGAACCGAAAAGGAAATCGCTTTCTTTCCTATCTGCCTTTGTCGCATGCGGCAGAACGTGGTCTCATTGAATTTGGAGCCATGTACGGTGGTGGTAGTATATCCTTTGTGGAATCGCAGGATACGTTTAGCGCCAATATCAAAAGCGTTGAGCCTACCCATTTCTTTGCTGTGCCCCGCATCTGGGAAAAGTTTCAATCCAAAATATTGGAAGCCATGCCCCAGCGCAGATTGTCGATCTTATTACATATCCCATTGCTATCAACGTACATAAAAAGTAAAATCAGAAAATCATTAGGGCTAAACAAAGCGATCATCATGCTCTCTGGCGCGGCTCCCATTTCACCGGATTTGTTGCGTTGGTATGGAACTCTCGGAATGCCTATACAGGAAGCCTATGGCATGAGTGAAAATTTTAATGTTATCGCATTCAATCCGGAAGATGGAATCCGGATTGGCACGGTGGGTAAGATTTTTAAAAATCAAGAAGTGAAAATAGATCCTGATACCCATGAAATTATTCAAAAGAGCGCGTGGATCATGCAAGGTTATTTCAAAGAACCGGAGCTGACTGCTGAAACCATTCAATCCGGGTTTTTGCATACAGGCGACACCGGTGAACTTTCAGCCGATGGATATTTAAGAATTACCGGAAGGGTAAAAGATATATTTAAAACATCAAAGGGAGAATACATCGCGCCGGGTCCTATCGAAATAACTTTCCTTTCGCTCACGGCTGTCGACCAGGCATGTGTTATGGGGTCGCGTTATCCGCAGGCATTTGTACTGATCGTGTTATCGCCGATCGGTAAGGCAATGACCCGGGAGGATGTTACCAAACTTCTTTCTGATACACTGGATGACTACAATCAGAATTGCATGGAATATCAAAAGCTTCGGAAAGTGATCATTGCCAGTGAAGAATGGACCATTGAAAACGGAATGCTGACGCCCACTTTAAAAATGAAGCGCAACGCGCTAACCAGCAAATACGAGGTGGCCCTTGAATCCATTTATGAAAAACAGGAAAAAGTCAGCTGGGAATAATCATAACTTCAAATCATGTCTCAGAGGATACCTGGTAATTTAATCGTTGGTGAAAGAGCCTGAGATGGCTTAACATTCGCATCTAATAGGGAATGAAATATTAGTTTCACCAATTTCTTGCGGCGTTCTTTCCCCTTTGTATAATTCCTCTCCCTCCTCCTTGCATTTTTATTTATATTGCTTTAATGCCGTTGACATTTTTAGCATGACAAGAATATTTTCTTCTGCCTATTCCCGTCTCCTCTTCTGCCTCCTGTTGTGCCTCACCAGCTCGCAAGCATGGGGTTCGACTCTTGAAACTTCATCCGAATCGATGTTCTGGTTATGGAATTTTTTAGGAAGAATGCATCCGATGGTGGTCCACTTCCCAATCGCCTTATTACTGGTGGCTGCTGTGCTCGAACTGATCACCCTAAAAGACTTTAGATCAAGCATGCGCCCGGGAATCAACACCCTTGTTTTTACGGGTGCTGCCTCGTCAATAGTATCCGCTATTTTTGGATGGTTGCTTTTTGTACAAGACGACATAGAAGGAGATTCCGTCATCATTCATCAAGTACTGGGAAATATCACGGCCTTTCTTGGCATTGCCACTGCCGCACTACTCTACCAACTTCTCAAAAAAAATCACACCACATTTATAAAGCCATACCGGGTATTTCTTTTCCTTACTACGATTGGTGTATCTGTAGCAGGGCATTTCGGTGCCTCACTCACCCATGGCGAAGACTTTCTTTCCAGCACGCTTCCATGGACAGATGATTATGCGGGAAGCAGTGAATTCAATCTTGCCTCTGTAAAAAATGACAGCACACTCAGTGAAGTGCAACAGCAGGAACTCATCGTGCAGGT
>JAHEMS010000287.1 GCA_024643595.1 Bacteroidota bacterium | reverse complement strand
TCGCTCCAACGCTGGGTGGATATATCACTGCTGCTTTTGGCTGGCCAGCCGTGTTTATTATGTTGGCGATACTTACTCTTTTAATTTTAGCGGCTTCGTATTTTTTACTGCCAGATGGAAAGAAAGCCGATCCCGGAATCTCGATGAGACCAACGTCCATTCTTGATAATTTTGTGCTGGTCATCCGGCAATCGCAATTTAGTATTTATGCGGTGGCCGGTGGTATTGCTACGTCCGCGACGTTTGCCTATATCGCCGCTTCAGCCGATGTTTTTCTTAATCTCTACAACGCTACCGAGCAGCAATACGGCTGGATATTTGCATTTATTGCCTCGGGCATGATTGGCTCTGCTCAATTCAATCATTTTCTCTTAAGAAGATTTACCAGTCAGCAATTGGTGAAATATGCATTGACCTATCAAACGGTGGCAGGAGCATTCATGGTAGCCGGTGTGGCATTCGATTGGTATAATATCGTTGGTCTTACGGTTATGATATTTTTATTTGTACTTGGGCAAGGCCTCACCGGGCCTAACAGTGCAGCCCTGGCACTGGCTCCGTTTTCTAAACATGCTGGTAGTGCAGCTTCATTGCTGGGCAGCTTTCGAATGCTAATGGGGGGAGTGGTTACCGTTTGGGTAAGTGCCTGGCATGATGGTTCCGCACTTCCTATGGTGATCGCTATGTGGATGGTAGTTGTTGTTGCTATTTTTATACTGGCGGTAGCGAAGGTAACGATTCGTTATCGTGCTCGAAGGCGTGTGGTGGAAGATGAGCCCGCTGTGTTGTTGTAGTTTTATTGATATTAAATCACCTCCCAACAATGGCCACTTCCATGTTCAGCAGCTGACCGAGCTTTTCAATTTTAGAGCTGATGTGACCAATGCCAATCGCGCAATGATGCGCGGGGCCATAGCTATTCCAATCATGCACAAATTGTCTCGCTCCCATAGAAAATTTATAACGACTATTGGTATTGCCTATTTGAAGAATAGGACCCGGCACCGATTCTGCTTCGGCCACCAAAAACATCAACTTATCGCTTTTTTCCACTACTGACAGTAATGTTACCGGACCATTCTTGACGCTCATTTCTATTGAGACTCCCTTGCCCACCTTACCATGAAAAACATTGAGTGGACGTACTTTCGCTTTCCCTTCTGCCATTGCGATATGACCCGGTCCATCGTGGCCCATTAATACGATGTCATCGCGGAAATCCATGGCGTAGTATTCCGTGAAAGATCCGCCTGCTCCAAAGCTGTCCATGATTTTCATAGCTTGGGCATTTTTGATTTCGTATTCGCCGGCCACTGGGACACCGTTCGCTGTTAACAACGAATTGCCAAGAATAATGGAACTGATAGCTTCTTCATTTTCCGGATTGCCTGTTCCTTTATAATAATAGGCTAACGAACCCAGTTTGTAATTCGCAACAAGACGATCGAGGGCAACGGAAGTGGTCGCCGCTTGTGCCAATTCATCTGATGGACAATCGGGTTGGACGTCAAACTCCTCATGAAATAAAGTCAATCGTTCATTTCTTTCACTATCGGTGACCGCTTTTCTCAGTGCTACCAGTTCTTCTACTTCCAACAGTTCGATGTGGCCACCGAAGTATTTATACAATTGGGTTAAGTCAGTATAAATGTCCAACATGCCACTATAATAGTGACCCATACATCCGAGTCGGTTATAGAAAAGCACATTCGCAACATTAGCAGCTTCTACCCATTCGTTTATTTCTTTCCAGCAATCAGGATCATCATGAAGCATGCCCGTGATCTGATGAAATTTAATACCAACTCGCTTGAATACATTGGCTATTTCTGGCACAGGACATGGTGAACAATGGGCGAGCCATTCACCTGTCATCTTCGTGCGATCTGTCATTGCGTTGAATGCCGCGTAGTCTATAGCAGGTTCAGGAGAAAGATTCAGAATGATCACCGGAACGTTGGCACGTTGAACAACCGGCAACACCGTAGACGACAATGCATAAGTAGTTACATGCAGAAAAATAATATCCACACCTGCAGTTTTGAACTGATCACCTGCCTGGAATGCTTTATCAACATTATCAACCAGGCCTGCATTGATAATGACAGGGTGGATGGTGGCCAGGTTTTGTTCTACTTTATTTAAATAACCTTCGAGTCGCTCCTTTAATCCTTCAAACTGTGGCCAGTAGGTATCGAGTCCAATGCCGAATAGACCAATCTTTAACGATGACATTAAACTGAGATTATTTTATCGGGGTAATTTCTTACGTTCTTTTTCTGCACGTGTTCATCAATATTATTCAGCCTGACCGCCAACCTGAAATCCCAAGGTTTTTTTCCCTGACTTTATTTCTTTGATTTCAAATTCCTTTACATCGTCCAGGATGATGGTCTCCATCAACTGAGGAGTACGGTCTTCTTTTTTCATCGCAGCCAATCGCAGGTGTTGATTCTTTACACTTTCACCAACTACTTGTCGAACCGTTCGGGCGTTTCCAAAATATTTATCTTTTGAATCATGGATAAACGCAAAGTAATTTTTTAGGTGATTTGCTGCCGCTTCTTCCAGTTTAACACCTTCCTTATTAAATATCGCGATGGCGATGGTAAACATTTCTTCCGGTGAATAATCTTCAAAGAAGAAATACTTATCAAACCGTGACCGAAGGCCAGGATTGGATTGGATAAACTCATGCATGTTGTCAGTATAGCCCGCCACAATGACGCCAAACTTTCCACGCATGTCCTCCATTCGCTTTAAGATCACTTGCACTGCTTCACCACCAAAATCATTTTGAGAAATGTCTCTGCCTGCCAGCGAATAGGCTTCGTCAATGAATAGAACTCCGCCCATCGCCTCTTTTATTTTATCTCCTGTTTTGATGGCTGTTTGACCGATATAGCCAGCCACCAGCGCTTCCCGATCTACTTCAACCAGGTGTCCTTTCTCTAATATACCAAGTCCTTTGTAAATCTTTGAGAGGATTCTGGCTACCGTTGTTTTTCCTGTTCCTGGGTTTCCGGTGAAAACGGTGTGAAGTGAAAATTTATTCAAAATATCTTTTCCTGTTTCCTGGTAGAACCGCACGAGCTGTACCATTTCATTTACTTCATTTTTAATGGTGGTCAACCCGGTCAGCGAATTGAGTTCGGCTAAACTTTCGTATAACAGGTCTTCTGGGTTAGTGTTCGTATTGTTATGACTGGACTGCGTTTGCTTGATCACCTGCCCTGAATCAGTGATCATACTTACATCGCCTTCTTCAGATTTATCACCTATTGGAAATGGCACCGTGGCGATCAGATTATCCATGAAAACGACTTCCACTGCGTAGTTGTCGTTGCTCCAACGGCCTGGTGTATCGCCTCCCCAACCCGCGTATATGGTATAGATTTGTCCACCGGTATTGACCTTTACATAAGTGATGTAAGAAGCACTTCCTTTCAAACGCCCGGCTTCATCATAGAAATTAAAAAAAATCTCCGCGAAGTAATCTTTTGGTGTTTTGTTTTTAAACTTAAACTCGCACCACACATAGCGCGTATCTTGCTGACTGAATTTTTTTAGAAATTGTTTTTTGGGAAGGGTGGAAGCCTGGCCATCCCCTTCAAAGAGACTGATCCCCTCAATATCAAAGAACAGATTTTGACCTTCCTGAGTCTGACCGATATCTTCTACATAGAATTTACCTTCTCCGACTTTTACTTCATCGATAAAGGCTTCCCATAAATAATCACCTCTGAACCAATAAGCACCGGGTGTTGCATTGCCCCATGATTGACGGACGAAAACAATATTTTCATCCTTTAGTATTTTTCTTTTGATCTCCTGGTTACAGAGTTCTGTTTTGTTGTCGCCCTTAACCTGATGACATTTTAATCGAATCGAAGCATCCCAGTCCTCCTCATCAAATAATTTGTTGAAGAAGGAAAACTCCACGCGCATGTAAGTGGTTTCATACCGGTCGAAAACTTTGCGGTATTTTTTGGTTGCATCCGCCATCCATTCATCTGATGAATGCACTTTTATATCCCTGTACTTGTATTTGATGGGCATTTCTTTGCCTTCTTTGACATTGTGTGGCTCCATGGATATTTATTTTGGGGAAATGAAGATAATAAAAAAATCTAAGTGATAGAACCGTTGATCATGTTCAGTAATTTCTGAAATGCTTCAAATCAGTTTCCGTCAACACCTTATTCTTTGAGGGGAGAGTCAGTTGTACTTGCATTGTGCTGAATAATATCCTTATTTTAATTGATTAAACCCTTTAACCCTAACCTACCCCCATGCAAGGATTCGCTACGCTCGACTGGATAGTAATTGGTTTTTATTTTGCCATAATTGCCGCCCTCGCCGCCTGGGTAATGACCCGCAAGCAGAAAACTACGGAAGATTATTTTCTGGCTGGACGTAACATTGGTTGGTTCGTGGTTGGCGCTTCCATCTTTGCCTCAAACATTGGATCAGAACATGTAGTGGGTTTGGCAGGTGCTGGGGCGGGTGGAAAAATTCCAATGTTGATTTATGAACTGCATGCCTGGCTGGTGATTACCTTGGGTTGGGTGTTTCTGCCCTTCTATATCCGAAGTGGTGTGTTTACTATGCCTGAATTTTTGGAGAGACGTTTTGATTCAAAGACCCGGTGGTTTCTCAGTGTATTTTCCCTGGTGGCGTATGTACTTACAAAAATTTCTGTTACTGTTTATGCTGGGGGTATTGTGATTTCATCCATTCTCCATATTGATTTTTGGTTTGGCGCTTTGATGACGGTGATATTAACTGGTATCTATACTATTCTTGGTGGAATGAGAGCGGTTGTTTATACTGAAGCGTTACAAACCATGGTGTTGGTGGTCGGGGCAGGAACACTGACATTTATCGGGCTTAACTCCGTAGGCGGGTGGGATGGATTAAGACAATCCCTGGAGCCAGGTTATTTGAATATGTGGCGTCCATCAACTGATCCTGAATTTCCATGGCCCAGTTTAGTCATCACGAGCACGGTAGTAGGTATCTGGTATTGGTGCACTGATCAGTACATAGTGCAACGCGTGCTTGCAGCAAAGAATATTAAAGAAGGTAGACGAGGCACCATCTTTGGCGGTTTCTTAAAATTGCTACCTGTTTTTCTCTTTCTTATTCCAGGCGTAGTAGCCCTTGCATTAAAAAATAAAGGTGAATTATCATGGGATAGTCCTGATCAGGCATTTGCCGCGTTGTTGATGAATAAAATGCCCGCTGGGTTACGTGGTCTTGTGGCGGCAGGTTT
>JAHEMS010000286.1 GCA_024643595.1 Bacteroidota bacterium | reverse complement strand
AGAGCGTAGTTTCACGTTGGATAAACTTATAGCAGCTGCCTATGATCCTCATCTTACGGGTTTTGAAGAACTTATTCCATCGCTTGTGGCAGCATATGAAAAACTTTCGAGGTTAGATGATGACCTGATCTCTAAATTTGATGAACCCATTTCATGGCTCAGAAATTGGGACATGAATTATGGGGTTTCATCGGTTCAAACTACGCTCGCGATGTATTGGGGGCAGGCGTTGCGGGCAACAGTCATGAAAAATATTCCTTCGAGGACAGATCAGCTCGGTATTATACAACATATGGTCGATCAGACATCGGATGAGGAAAAAATTATTGCGTTGAAAAAAGCGATTGATGAATTGGATCGTGATTTTGGAAGTTGGAAAATTCCTTGGGGAGAAGTGAATCGGTTTCAACGCCTTACTGGACATATTATCGAAACCTATGATGACAGCAAGCCAAGTTTAGCTGTTCCCTATGCATCTTCTTTTTGGGGGTCACTGGCTGCGTACGGAAGCCGAAAATTTCCAGGCACCACGAAACAGTATGGATATGTAGGCAATAGTTTTGTAGCTGTGGTCGAATTTGGAAAAGAGATAAAGGCGAAATCATTATTGGCTGGGGGTATTAACAATAATCCGTTATCACCGCATTTTACCGATCAGGCTATGCGATACAGTAAAGGTGAATTCAAAGATGTTTCATTTTATAAAAAAGATGTTGAAAAAAATGCTTCACGAACATATAATCCAGGTAAATAATGATGATGAATAGTTCAATAAAAATAGGCACGCCACTTTCGTCAAATGCCGTTAAAGTTATGTTGTTGGGATCCGGTGAATTGGGCAAGGAGGTGACTATTGAGTTTCAACGGTATGGAGTGGAAGTGATTGCCGTTGATCGTTATAACCACGCTCCTGCAATGCAAGTAGCTCATCGTTCCTATACTATTTCGATGTTGGATGGCAAAGCACTTCGCCAACTTATTGAAAGTGAAAAGCCCGATTATATTGTCCCTGAAGTGGAGGCAATAGCGACGGAAACGTTAGTGGAATTAGAGCGTGAAGGTTACTGCGTAATCCCGACGGCTAACGCCACTAAACTTACGATGAATCGTGAAGGGATAAGAACATTAACAGCTGTTAAACTTAACATTAAAACTTCTCCTTATTTATTCGCAGGTTCCAAAGCAGAATTCGTACTTGCTGTAAATTCTATTGGAATACCATGTGTTGTGAAACCGATCATGAGTTCATCTGGAAAAGGTCAAAGTATAATCAAACGTACGGACGATATAGATCATGCATGGCAATATGCTCAGGAGGGAGGGAGAAGCGGTGGAGGAAGAGTGATTGTAGAGGGCTTTATTGATTTTGATTATGAAATTACATTATTGACAATTAAGCATAAGGATGGCGTTTCATTTTGTGAACCAATAGGACATCGTCAGGAGCATGGTGATTATCAGGAATCATGGCAGCCGCATCCTATGAGCGCAACAGCATTGCATGAGGCGCAGGATATTGCGCGTAAAGTGGTGAATGAATTAGGAGGGCGTGGTATTTTTGGAGTTGAGTTTTTTGTGAAGGGAGATATGGTTTATTTCAGTGAGCTATCGCCTCGGCCTCATGACACAGGCATGGTAACTATGATTTCACAGGATCTGTCAGAATTTTCTTTGCATGTTCGTGCGATTTTAGGTCTTCCTATTCCCGCAATTCGTCAACTGGGTCCTTCAGCTTCTTCCGTAATTTTGGTAAAAGGGAAATCACAAAATATTGTATTCAGTGGAGTTGAGGAGGCACTTAGTGATATAGACACACAAATACGCTTGTTTGGTAAGCCTGAAGTTGATGGTGAACGAAGAATGGGAGTATGTCTTGCCAAAGCTTCCTCCATTGAGGAGGCAAGAGCGAAAGCGAATAAAGCTTCAGGTAGCATAACGTACACCCTGTTTTAATAGACGCTTGCACGGTAATGGTTCGGCCTTAATAGATAAATGGCGTATATTTATAAATCTATTTAACTATACGACAATTATATGAAAAAACTGGTGATCACCGTGTTATTGTTGGTGTTTGGAATATCATTCGCTTTTGCGCAGAAGAAAGGATACAAGCAGGATCCAGCCAAAATGACTCAGGAGCAGCGCATGGTACAAAGTAATGCAAAGCACAAGAAGGGAAGCAGCAATTCAGACGTATCAAAAAAAGTTAAACAAGCCAAAAAGCAAGATCGCTCTGCGAGGAAAATGAAGCCCAAGAAAAATAAAAAGGGTCAGAAGCGATAGTCAATTAATGAGCTAGTATTGTTCGCTTAAGTGAAGTGATGTTGCTTGATTTGTAAACTTCGTTTATCTGGCTATGATTAATTTTTTGTGCTTTTTATTTTTGATAGTCGGTGCGCAACAGGAAACAGTTCCTTATAAGGCATCTGATGAGTATGAAGTAAATATCGATTATAAATTTCAGGATCGACCGCCTTCTGATCGTAATAAATTGAATAATGATGGCAGTGTTTCCAATAAGCAACGGTCTATTGGGAAGTTGCCTTATCTTAAACTTCGAATAAAACTTTTAAAACTTGGAGGTGAAGAATCGAAAATCAATGTGGTTAATTCAAATGGGAATTTGATTTATAATCGCAAAGCATCATTAGATACGGAATTAAAATTAGACATTGGCTTCATTGATGATGTCAAAGACAGGGTGCAGCCTCATGAATTTACGGTGTTATTCCTCTCGGATTCAAAGAAAGCAATCAGTAAGATTCATTTGATAATCATGGAGGATGGTACTTTTATGGTGAATAATGAGATGAAAGGAAAGTTTTAAGCTACCCGTTCAAGGTCAAGATTAACCGTTCACTCAAACCGATAAATCCATTACTCTTTTTTTACGTTATTTACAGCCAAACTTAAACGGCGAATGCGATTATTTTTTATTATTTTATTTTTTTTTGAGGCAATAGGAAGTAACGCGCAGCATCAGCCTTCATCGGCTGAGATTAAACTGAAACTTCATAAGTTGAATGTTCTCGCTTCCGTGCTGTATGTAGCCGCGCATCCGGATGATGAAAATACCAGGGCTATTGCCTACCTCGCCAACGATCGGTTGGCTGCGACAGCCTACCTTTCAATGACACGTGGAGATGGAGGTCAGAATCTAATCGGTCCTGAACTACGAGACCTTCTTGGGCTGATTCGCACACAAGAATTGTTGGCAGCGAGAAGAATCGACGGGGGTGAACAATATTTTACCCGTGCCAATGATTTTGGTTTTTCAAAGAGTTACAAAGAGACGTTGGAAATATGGAATAAAGAGGAGATACTTTCAGATGTAGTTAAAGTAATCAGAGCGTTTAAGCCCGATGTAATACTTACACGATTTCCTCCCGATGAGCGGGCTGGTCATGGCCATCATACCTCTTCGGCCATATTAGCTCAGGAAGCATTCGACCTAGCTAATCTTGCAGACGTATTTCCAGATCAGGTAAAGGAGTTTGGTACTTGGCAAGTGAGCGCTTTGTATACAAATACTGGGCGCTGGTGGAATCAGGCAATCAACGAAAATACTCCAGGCATTCTGACAATGAATGTGGGTACTTACAACGCCTTACTTGGAAAATCATATTCAGAGATGGCAGCGGAAAGTCGCTCACAACATAAGAGTCAGGGTTTTGGCTCGTCAGGAGGGCGGGGTGATGCATTCGACTTTTTTGAATTTGGTAAAGGAGAAAGAGCCGAAAGAGATTTATTCGAAAAGATTAATACCACCTGGAGCAGGATTGAAGGCGGAGAAAAGGTGAAGGTGTTAGTCGAAAGGGCCATTAAAGAATTTAGCATGGATAATCCAGCGGCTTCTGTTCCACTGCTTTTGCAAATCCGAAAAGAGATAAGTGCTCTTGAAAATTCGGTATGGCGCACCCGTAAGTTAAAAGAGACAGAACAACTTCTGCGAGATTGTACAGGATTATTTGTAGAAGCAACAGCAAACTATTTTTGGGCATCCCCCGGTCAAAAGTTGACATTGAATGTTGAAGTAATCAATCGCTCGGGGGTATCTGTGACATTAGAAAAAATACAAAGTGAAACATTATCTATTGATTCCACTTGTTCTTTATCATTGAAAAACAATGCCTTGATAAAATTGAAATCTGATAAAATAATACGTGCTGATAAGGAATACTCGTCTCCATACTGGTTAAAGGAAAAGCACAGCTTGGGAATGTTCACGGTAACCGATAATAAACTTATTGGAAAACCAGAAAATGATCCAGCCATTTCAATAGTTATAAATTTTTCTTTTCAAGGCGAATTGATTAAAGTATCTGTTCCGGTGCTCTATAAATGGACGGACCCTGTGAAGGGAGAGTTATGGCGTCCGTTTGAAGTTGTGCCACCGGTGTTTATTAATTTTCAACAACAGGTCTATGTGTTTGCCGATGGAAAGCCCAAACAGGTGAATGTTCTGCTTAAATCGGCTTCTACTGATTCAAGAAAGGGTACGTTGAAATTGGATTTACCAGTGGGTTGGAGAAGTGAACCTGCTTTTTTTGAATTTGATTTACAGCGGCAAAATGAAGAGCGGTCTTTTAGTTTTACGGTCTATCCGGGGCTTAATGAATTTGATGGCACTATGCATGCTATGGTGGAGTCAGACGGAAAGAAATTTACTAATTCGTTGCTAACCATTGAATATGATCATATTCCTATGCAGACACTTCTTCCGCCTGCGCAGGCAAAAGTAGTGAGGATGGATTTAAAGAAAGAAGGAAGTGTTGTGGGATATATTCGCGGCGCAGGGGATGATATTCCTGAAAGTCTCAGAAATCTTGGCTATGAGGTTTGGGAAATGAAGAACGAAGAAATTACTGCAGTCAACTTAAAAAAAGTTGATGCTGTGGTACTAGGCGTGAGGGCATTAAATACGAATGAACGGATTCGCTATATCATGCCTGATTTATTAAACTACGTGAAAGAGGGAGGTACCCTTATAGTTCAATATAATACCAGTCATGACCTTGAAATAGACAAGGATAAATTTTCTCCTTTTCCAATAACTTTATCCCGTGACCGTGTTACAGAGGAAGACAGCGAAGTAAGGATTTTGAAGCCTGCACATCAGGTATTAAATTTCCCTAATAAAATCAGCGCTAAAGATTTTGAAGGCTGGGTACAAGAACGCGGATTATATTTTCCATCAACATGGGGTGAGCAGTTCGATGCCATTCTATCGATGAATGATACAGGTGAAAGTGCAAAAGACGGTAGCTTGCTGGTAGCCAACTAT
>JAHEMS010000285.1 GCA_024643595.1 Bacteroidota bacterium | reverse complement strand
GTTCCTGAAAAGCTTCAAAGGCACTGTTGCGCTCCGTACTTTTCGCGAAACGTGTGTGCGTATAGGTGCCCACCCCATACTTTTGGGCAAGTTTTGCAACGCTGTAATATTCGAAGTGGCCATTACCGGGTGCATAGCCGGCATTTACACCGATGCCCAGGCCTCCTTCTTTAAGGCCCTGCTCAATCTCCGCCAGGATTTTTTCAAGTTGTTCAGGAGTAGCCAGATCATCTTTCCAATCTGACCGTCCTTGAGCGGCCTGGAAATATTGAGGAGTGGCCTCCGGCTCATTGCCTTCAAATGTCGCAATTCTTCCAAAAACCCACGCTGCGGAAGCCCCATAGTTGACAGGGATATTCTTGGTTGCCTGGCCCTTGTAAAACTCCCCTATTGGCAGCACACCGGACTCCATTTCCAGGGCGGTGGTAACCCCCTGACTAGCCTGCAATCGATAATCTCCGATGTTCAGACCATGACTGTGCAGGTCAATGAATCCAGGAGAAACAATCTTGCCTGTGGCATCTATCATCTTCTTGCCTTTGATTTCACTCTCCGTGATCAATCCGATGATACCATCTTTAATGCCCACATTGCGTACGGCATCAAAATTGGTTTCGGGGTCCATCACCCGACCGTTTAGAATGACCACATCAAACTCCGTAGAAGTGGGCATTGATTGATAGACATTTGCTGTTTTTTCATCTGCCGTCTGAGGCGATTGACAACTTAGCGTAAATGCAATTATGCATAACACTGACATAACTATTCGATTATTTTTTTTCATATACTTATTATCTTTTTTCATTTTCATAGGTTCTATTTTTTGTTTCTTATTAGTAAGATTAATTCAAACCATATTTTATTTAGGTTTAATAATTTGTAAGTATTTCATTTTCGGCTGATAAAACCTGAATGGAAACAATTGCAAAATGCAAGTCATGCAGGGTATTTAATAAACCCAGCAAGGCCGTCTGATCGGGAAACCAATTGTTGAACTCGACTACCTTCTTTCCATTGCGCTCCAGAGGGTATACCTCTGATGAACCGATAATCCGGATCAGCGTTTTGGTTGGTTCTCCCAATACACAGATGCTGTAGTTGGCGGGGCCAGAGAATAAATTTTCAACGTAGCGGATCTTTTCCAAGGATGATTAATTTGACTCCTCAATTTGGAGTCAATCTGGCAAAGATGCCATCCTACTTTAGTCGTATAAAGGTATTAAATGTGATGTTTTTCCAGCAAAATGAAGGAGCTTCAGGATGTTTTCATCTCCCGAACTTTCTTCAGCATCCGTGTTCGGCTGTTCACATCAAGTTTTCTGTAGATATGTGTAAGATGACTTTTAACGGTAACTTCTGCAATGTGAAGTTGGTTAGCAATCTCCTTATTTCGTAATCCCTGGCCAATCATGTTTACAATTTCTGATTCACGTATAGTTAATGCGTCTAATGAAAATTGATCTTTACTTCTGGAAAGTGTATCTGTATTTCCTCGTAAAAAACCTTCGAGTGCACTTCGGAATGGTGGAGATAACGTGGACTTATCCACCATATCAAGCACATCGGGCATCACCAACGTCCATTCAATTAACGGCCGAAAAATTCCCTGTGTATTGGAGATCGTTATTGCTTTTGACATGTATTGTCTTGCCATTTCCGTATCATCTTTACGGATGGCACCAACTGCCTTCATGATCGTAATATCTGCATCATGATAGTGGTTATGCAACGTGTGCAATTGTTCTTCACTGTCATAAACATATTGAAGACACTGTTCAACAATATCCTTGTTTCCATACGTAAGGAGTATTCGCATTTTAGTAAAGACTGGGCAATCCATCGCAAAGAGATATTCTGATGGCGGTGGCTTCTCCCAATTCTGTAGCGCCCAATCCAGTTGCTGCTCAGCTGCCCCAGTGTGCCATAGTATGCGATTCCTAATGGAAGTCAGATACTTTTGATATTGTATTTCCTGGGATTTTTGGAAATAATTTTCAAATCTTTCCAATTGCGCTTCCACTATTTTCGCATCACCATTTAATGAGTGAAAAAGGCAGAATCCAGCCAGTGCATCCAGGAGCACCCGTAAATTCTGAACCCCCTGAAAAGACATGGCTACTTTTAAAGCATGATCCGCGACATTCATATTATTCCGCTGGAAAGCGATGTTTCCCTGAAAGTACCATCCATACGCTTTGATAGCTTCATATGAAGAATTACCTGTCAGAAATGATGATTTTTCTGATATGCCAATGCTCTTTTCAAACTGGCCATCAACAATCATAATGAATAGTTTGGAAAGACTCATCCGCAGATACATCAAATCAGTTGGCGCATATCCCTGTTCAATTTCATCCAGGGTTTTGAGCGCATCGTCAACTTCTCCTAACATTTGACGGGCAATGGCGATGTATAATTCCCTTCTTGCAATTAGCATCGTGGTCCCTTTAAAAATTCGTTTTGATTTTTCGAGGTTTTTTAATGCGTTTGCAGGATTGGAATTAATATAGATTTCATACCAGCCTTTATGAAAATGGAATTCAGAAACGATGGCATCATCGGAATGCTGGTTAAGCATTTGTTCAATAATATCCAGTGTTACTGATAATTCTCTAACCTGCATGGTATTCTCATAAATCCATAGTTGCGCCAACAAAAGTTGGATGTTCGCCTTCCAAATTTTTTCAGGAATACTGCGGATCCATCGCTGTATTACCCACCATCGATCATCATTAAAAATTGCATGGCAATGCTTGACGATTAAATCAGCAGCAAGTGTGTAGTCATGGGCTTTTATTGCTAACTGGAAACCCTCTTCAAGGAATCCCTGGTTTATAAACCAGGTCGCAACCTGATGGAGCGCGCGACTTGCATACTCCTGATTTTCCTTCAAAAGTTTTTTCGCCAGCAAATCCTGAAACAGATGATGAAACCTGTACCACGCTCCATCCACATCCAAATCAATAATGAATAAATAATTTACCCGAAGTTGATCCAGGAAATGTTTTCCATCCATTGAGGTGATACCACGCCATTGCAACAAATCATTAATCAGCGCTTCGTTAAAGCGGTCACATAAGGCCACCGTGGAAATCATCGTGGATATGTCCGGTGGCAGGTTTGAAGTAAGATGCTCGACAAGGAAATCGATATCCTGAAACAAGGAGGCTGAATGTTTAATCGGCAGTTTACCATCGGTCAGTGATTTGATCGTCAAGGCAATCTTAATACCGAGTATCCAACCTTCTGTCCAACTTAACAACGCTTCATTTTCCTTTGGAGGTAAACTGATGTGATTGGAGCGTTTGAGTAATTGTTGGAGTTCTTCGGAATCGAGGGCGAGATCCCGCATCCGGATATCCACAATACCCCCATACAATCGAAGCCTATTGGTCTGAAGAGTTGGGTCTCTTTTCGAAATCAATATTAACTGGACGTTGGCCGGCCAGTAATCAAGAATCGTATCCATTAAGGCATTCACCTTGGTGTTCCTGATGATTTGATAATCATCCAATATTAGAATCGCTTCCTCTTTAATATTTTGAAGTTTTTGAAGTAACGAATAACTGTCATCATTCACTGACAGGAACAAATCAGATGTGCCAGCGTCCTTATTAGGGACAATCGTTTCTACAGTTAACGTATCCAACGCCATTTTCAGAGAAGTTAAAAATGTAGGCAACTCATTGAATGATTCATCCAGTGAAATCCAAACATATTTTCTTTTCTGATGCTCGAGCCATTGACTGACCGCTATACTTTTCCCATACCCGGCAGGGGCACAAACCAGCACCATGGGTTTAAATGCATGGTCATCCAGAATTTTGTTAATTCTAGGCCGAAGGATAATATCCGGTGTTATAGAGGGTCGATGTAACTTCAGCATTCCTGGTTTAATGACGGATCATAAATTTACTCAATCTGTCAAGTTATCAGTAAAATTCGAGGGTATTTACAGATTATTACCATTGACTTATTTTCAACCAATGAAATTCTTTAAGAGTTTTTGTTGCTGAACACTGCAGGTGACCTTTGCAAAGGTCTTGAATGAAGCATAGTGCCGTGATCAATTTGAATTTGGAGCTAGCTTTTCAGCATCCACCCTCTCTCGCCACCGCGTATAATACATTGCCGGAAACATAGATGGTAAATGCTTTACGTCCATCGTTAAGCGGATTGGTGTTCAACATATTTGGGATTTTTATTTTGTTTTTCTCAACCGCGCTATGCACCATGTTCCAAGTCTTGCCCATATCCGAAGAACGGAATATTCCATCCGGATGACCGCATATTAAATATTTTCCCACTTGTTTAATGGATGAAAGGGACAAGGAAGGCTGAAGTCCTTCATCAATGGCTTGCCAGGTCTTTCCACTATCCATCGAAATGCGCATCCTTCTGGATTGACTGCTTGTGTTGTAGGATATAGCCGCAAATCCACCATCGATATGTTCCACTGCGATACCCACACCACCCTCGCTGATCACCCATTCCCAATGTTCGCCATGATCGGTCGAACGCATGATGCCTCCTTGACCTGTTGCGATGAGGACACCTTCGCCCTCCACGATATCCATGACCCATCCCTCGTGCTGGACTTGCTTCCAGCTGTTTCCATGGTCGGCAGATTTGAAAAGCCCATAATCGCATCCTAAGAATATCGCCCCATCAGACGCTTCAAAAATAGTCCGCATCGAGTGTTTTTTAAAACTGGTATAGATCGGTAACCAGTTTCCGGTAGCGGACTTTTTTTGATAAACTTTTCCTTCATAGCTATAAGCCAAGACTCCGGAATGATTGAAAGCGATCGAAGAACTTTGCGGATCAAGAACTTTCTCTTTTTGCCAAACAGGAGTTTTAAGATTACTCTTACTGCGATACATGTTATTATTTATCCTCAAATAGAGATCTGACGCTCCGGCAAAAAAACCTTCCGGCTGTTCATTTTCAGGCAAACTATAGCTGACATCTTCCCATGTCTGTCCGCCATCTTTCGACTGGTAAAAGATGTTGGTGGCCTGTTCAACCTCCTTCGCTAAGGTTGGGTTGACCGTGATGGATGTTGTTACATTCTTTGCTGGAGATGACGGTAGATATTCCAAAGCTGGATCAGAAGAAAAGACGAACAGTACACAATACAACAAAGTCAGGGGTATGAAATTCATCATGATTTGATTTTAATAAAGTAATGTAACAAAATTACCCGCCCACCGGAAGTAATCGGCATTCCATTTGTAAAATGAATGTAAATGAGTCGTAAAAAAGATTACCATAAAGTCTTGAAAGCGTAGTTGTACTCAAATTTCGCTGCA